>JANMKJ010000007.1:0-5182 GCA_031371945.1 Rhodobiaceae bacterium | reverse complement strand
CTGGCTCAGAAATCGAAGATAATTTCGTTCTTGTTTTGGTCCGGGAAGCCTGCGTCGAAGCGGAATCAGCGACCTTCGGCCATAGCAGCAAGAATTGCACTCAATTTCAATCTCTCGGCCAATTTCCTTGGGGTGTCACGCTTCTTGTCGCGCGCATCGGGATTTGCTCCAGCCTTGATCAGAACGGTGACGGCTTCCCGTAAGCCTGCGCGTGTTGCCAACGCCAATGCGGTTTCGCCCCAGTCATTCTTTCTGTCAATGTCGGGACCCTTCCGGACAAGTACGCTCAGGCATTGAACGCAGCCCTTCGCCACCGCCAGATGGCTGGCGCTATTGCCCCGACTTGATGCGACAGCGGTATCAGCACCAGCTTCAATCAACCTGGCAACGGCCTCCGGTTGACCCCGCGCTGCGGCCACCAAAAGGGGGGTCAATCCGTCTTTGTCGGCACCATTCACCGATGCCCCCAATTTGAGAAGGAGAGAAATGCCTGCGACATTTCCGTGCATTGCCGCATACCACAACGGGGTACGGTCCATCTTGTCGACGGCGTTGATTCCACCTAGAGCCGTAAGTGATGCGAGGATGTCGCTCCCGGGGCAGTTTTTGATGGCCGCCATGAGCGGCGTTTCACCATCGACGTTTGCCACGGGCTTTGCATTCTTGAAAATGAGGGTGCTCACGGTTTCAGCGTGACAGCTCCTTGCAGCGAGCAAGAGTGCCGTGTTGCCCTGGAGATCTTGCCTCGTGATATCTGCGTTGCCACTGAGCAGTGCGTTGACAGTGGCGTCGATGTCATTGCTTTTCGCGGCATTCATCAAGGCAGTGCGGCCGAATTGCGGATCCACTGCGTCCTTGTCGATACCCGCATTGAGAAGAAGTGTAACAATTTCCGGGCCGGCCAACTGTCCTGCCAAATGCAAAGCGGTCTCACCCCCGGCAGACGTCGCGTTGATTTGCGATGTCGATTGCACCAGCATTGAGGTTGGTGGAATCTGATTTCTTGCCGCGGATCGCATGAGCCAGGTGATCCCACTGACAGTGTGTTCGTTGGCATCTACGGGAGGGATATAACCTGATTGACCCCTTAACGACGGAACTCCCTTGGCGCTGGTGTCATGTGGTGTTTCCACAACACTTTGCAGCCTTGTCAAAATGGCCGCAGCCTGCTTGCTGTCGCCTTCCCTGGCCCGCTTTAGCCATTGTTTGGCAAGTCGTTCGTCCGCAGGAACGCCAATGCCCAGCCTGTAAAGAACGCCAAGCTGGTATTGTGCCTCGCCGTTGCCGGCTTCTGCAGCCACGGAAAGAATTTCCGCTGCTTTATTGTATTTCTGTTTCACGACTGCATTGCGGAACGAGGACATTGCGGAGTCGGCAGTTTTTGCGGAAGTCGAAGTCAATGATAATGCGCCGACCAAGACGAAGAGCAGTGCCGATAATCTAAGCTGTCCCATATTTGGTCTCCATGGCGATGCCCGCTGACTTGAGAAACTCGGTGGGAAGGATGCCCCCGGCGCACACGATTACCGCATCGTTCGTGACGGTGTGCAACTTGCCTTGCCATTCAATCTCGACGGCATTTTCAGCAATGCGCCTCACCTTCGAACCCAACATGACCTTCATGCTGTTCTCTTTGGTCATTCGCTCAACCCGCTCGCGATTCTTCAATTTTGCCCTGGAGAATGCTTCGCTGCGATAGGAAAGCGTTACAGTGGATCCAGCTTGCTCAGCAATCGTGCCCGCAGCTTCAAGTGCAGAGTCTCCGCCGCCTATGACCAGTACGTGCTTACCCCTGTATTGCTCGGCATCTATCAGTTGGTAGACGACCTTGGGCTGATCTTCCCCCGGAACATCAAGCTTTCTGGGAGTTCCACGGCGTCCAATGGCAAGTAGAACATTGGTGCTTCGTTCGGAACCCATAGTGGTGCTCACGAGAAAGGCATTGTCAATTTTTTCAATGGATTTGACCTGTTCGCGATATCGCACATTGAGTTGATGCTCACTTTCGATGCCGGTCCAAAATGCCAAAAGTGATTCCTTGGTGGTTTCGCGAAAATTGACTTTGCCAACGATCGGCAAGTCCACGGGTGCGGTCATTACAATTTTACCGCGCGGATATTTAAACACAGTGCCCCCCAGGTCATCTTGCTCAATCACCACATAATTCAAACCATGCTTCTTGGCAGCGAGTGCAGCAGCAAGACCCGCAGGGCCAGCGCCGATAATGGCCAGATCAAGTTGCCCAGCTGTTCCCAGCACTTTTCGCTTGCTGACCGACTCGACCGCTTGGCGCCCCTGGGTCACGGCATTGCGGATCAGGCCCATGCCGCCCAGTTCACCAGCAATAAATATTCCCGGTACGTTAGTCTGGAAGTCTGGTCCAACCCGCGGCAGGTCAATACCGCGCTTTGCTGTTCCGAACACAAGTGTGATGGCATTGGTTGGGCATGACGCGGCGCATGCGCCGTGTCCAATGCAATGCGTAGGTTCTATCAATTCAGCCTTGCCACCAATTAAGCCAAGAATGTCGCCTTCCGGGCAGGCCAGGGTGCAATTACCGCACCCCAGGCATTTCGACGGGTCGATTATGGGATGCAGGGACGATGGTTCCGTGAGACCTGCGTCTACGGCGGCACTTTTGATTGCGAAATTCCTCTTTTCTATTCTCCAGTTTCGACCCATGTACAGGATCCATATCGCGGCCATGAGGCCAGCGTACAGGGCAATGGATGGGTCAATGTTCATGAGAATATTTCTCTGGCGTGACTAATTGAGTACAACTCCCAAATCACGAGCCGATGATACAATTGCAGCGGCGGCGGTGGCATCACTTGCGAATTCGGCAACCGCTTTTTTGAGCGCCTCTTGGGCGAGTGCAGGTTGATTGAGCACCATGCGAGCCCGTATCAGGCGAACCCAACCATCCGCATCGTGCGGCGACTCCGCCAGCTTTTCAGCCAGACGTTGGACCATGCCCTGGATCATGCTTTGCTGATCGTCGGCAGGCAATGCCTGTACGGCGGCCATTTGTTCCTGGCTGATCTGAGGTGCTGTAGGTGTGTTGCCTACGACGGGCGGCGCGGTCGTAACTGTTGCCGTTGACTCATTTGGTGCAACGCCGAGTGATTGTGCAAGCGCTAACAGCTGAGTGCGAGTCGATTCATCGTCCTGGAAAATTGATGTGGCTTTTGCAAGTGCCGCCCTGGCACCCTCGATATCACCACTTACTTTCAGTGAGCGTATCATCATGGCCCAGCCATCCCGGTCGCGCGGGTTGGCCTCAAGCTTTGCCGACAGTTTGCCTATCATGCTGGCAACTATTGGCTGCTGTTCAGAAACATTGCTTCCGCCCAAATCGGGAAGAACACTATCTGGTTTCTGCAGGCTCGCAGATACGTCGCGTCCGGTCTGCTTGCCCAGATCCACCACACGTTGCTTGACTTCGGGTACCCAGCCTGCATTTTTTGGGGCATCTGCAAGTAGCGCTAGCCAGCCATCGAGAGCTTGAGACAGTTCACCAGCCTGTTCCTTCGCAAGCGCGTCATAGAATCTGGCGCGCTCTTCCTTTGCATCACCTTTGAGCACTTCCGCAAAAATGGCTTGGGCCTTGGGCGTCACTATCCCTTGGGCAGCCTGGACAAGTGCCTCAGCATAGCCCGCCTTGTAGTCGAGGTTGGTTGGCACAAGTTCAACCGCCTTGGCATAAGCCTGCGATGACTCCTCGTAGCGCTGGGTATTGAAATATGACCATCCCAACATGCGCCATCCATCGGCGTCCTTAGGATTTTCCTCGAGGCGCTTGGCGAGCTGGCCAATCATGCCGTCGACTTCACCCATAGTGCCCGCGGCACCAGCGGTTGCTTCCGCAACTTGCGCTGGGACGGCAATTGATCCTGCTGTTGAAGCCGCTGTTCCTGCTGTCGATGGCACCGGTTGAATCAGGTCGGGTCGGCCACGCAAATAGTAGATATTTACACTGCCGAGGATTACCAGGCTTGCCACCGCCACCAGGGATACGGTTCGCCATGTTGCAGATACCGGTCGCGGCGCTGTCATGTTTTTTGCAGCGGAAAGTAGCCGCCGTTCGATTTCCGCCTTGGCAGAGTCCGCATCACTATTTGCGATCATGCCGAGTTCCCGATCGCGTTCCACTTCCTTGAGCTGATCAACAAATATTCTGCTACCCTCATTTCCCACGTCCTGGCGATATTCATATCGCCTGATCAACGGCACAGATATGAGCACAGCGGCGAAAGAACACATCACGGTCATAGTGGCCCAAAATTCCATCTCAAGAGTCCTTTACGAGTTTATCAATCGACAATCGTTCAGCTTCGGTCAAAGGCAAATCGACCTCATCGTCTGCTTGCTGGCGCCCCCGAAAATAGAGCCCCGCTATGCCAACGGCGAAAATCAGGAAAATGGCTGGGCCGACCCATAACAGCATTGTATCCAGCTGTAACGGTGGCTTAAGAAGGACAAAGTTGCCATAGCGCGATACCAGATAGGACATCACCTGTTCATCCGTATCACCACTCGAAATGCGCTCGCGTACAATCAAACGCAGATCGCGAGCGAGAGGTGCTGAAGAATCATCTATTGATTGGTTTTGGCAAACCAAGCATCGCAGATCCTGGCTGAGATGTCGTGCCCTTGCTTCCAACGCAGGATCTTTTAGGACTTCATCCGGCATGACCGCCATTGACGGCCCAGACAATAGGAATAACGAAAATGCCAAAACTGCTAAACTCTTTATAAATCGATGCTGGGTTTTCATGGCTAGCCTCGTGATCGCTTTTCGATTTCGGCAATTACCGGCTCAAAGTTTTTCTTCCAAACCTCTGGTGTCAGTGGCCCTGCATACCTGAATCGAATCCGGCCGCCGCTATCAATGACAAAGGTTTCGGGGACACCCGTTACTCCAAGATCAATGCCCGTTCGCCCCGAACTGTCATCACCTATCAATTGATAGGGATTGCCATAGTCCCCAATCCACTTCTTTCCCTTGTCCGGTTCGTCTTTCCAGTTGATCCCTGCCAACTTGAATCGCTTGTCTGTCGCGATCTGCATGAGCAATGGGTGTTCGTAGCGGCAGCCCCCACACCAAGAAGCAAAAACATTGAGGAGGGTGATGTCGCCTCGTGCGAGATCCGCGGTCTTCAGTCCGCCCATCTCTTCTATC
>JANMKJ010000003.1:0-5509 GCA_031371945.1 Rhodobiaceae bacterium | reverse complement strand
TGCACCGGCAACGGCCACGATCAACTGGCCAAATATGCCGGCAAGGCCAATATTCACAAGCCCTAGAGCAAAGTTACCGAGCAAGGCACCGGCGATGCCGAGTACCATGTTCATGACGAGGCCCGTATCAAACTTCATCACCTTCTCAGCAATGAACCCGGCCAATGCGCCAAGGATGATCGTCATAATCCAACCCGTACCAATCATGGTTCGTTTCTCCAGTTCAGGGGTTCAGTTAAACTCAACGGCCACGTACCAACTTCAAGACAATCAGCAGCAGAATGGCACCAGCTGCGGAAACCAGCACATTGCCCCAGAACCATCCGTGGAAAAATTCACCAAGCTGGATGCCGGCGGCATTCGCAATGAAACCACCGATATAGGCACCAATGATACCGGTTATCACATTCATGATCAGCCCCATGTTGCTGCCAGTCACTTTTTCAGCAATCCAGCCAGCAACGGCGCCAATCAGCAGGGTACCAAATATGCCCACACCACCGCCCAAATCCATAAGTCCGTTCATGTCCAGTCTCCCATTAAGTCAAAATCCTCGCGAGAATCATCACAAGGATCGCGCCGATTGTAGCAGTTGCGATGTCGCGACCATACTCGTTCTTGATACCCAAATCGAGGCCAGCCTTGTTAAGCACATAGCTGCCAACGAAAGAACCGATAACGCCGCTGATAAGGTATTGCACGATGCCATAGCCACCCACGACAAAGCTGGCCAGCCACCCGGCCACAAGGCCAAGCACGAGTGCAATGATAATATTCTTCTGGTCCATGGATTTCCCCTCGACTCCTCAGTCATCAAAAGATATGGCCCACGTAAGTGTCGGGTTCAAGTGGGATTATTGGAACTGCTTGACGAAGGCGTCGACCTGTTTCTGGTCTTCAGGAGAGATGGTTTGTGCTTGCTCGCCATCAAAGGCTGAAAACCCGGCACCGGCTATCATGAAGAACAGGGCTGGCTTGATCAGGCCACCCATCAGGGCTCCTGAGAGCAAACCCGAGAGCTTCTTGCCCGCCCCGCGCCATAGCGCAAAAACACAGGCAAAGAATACCGCGAGCACGACATCCAGCATGTCAAAAGTCTGGGCAATGGCACCAAGCTGTTCCATGGCAAGGCAGTGTGCGCCCTAATTCTTACCTACATATGAATGACCCGACCTTGCGAATCCAAAACGCTCTCGTGCATCATTTCTGACAAGGTGGGATGCGGGAATACCGTGTGGATCAGTTCCTCCTCGGTGGTTTCAAGGCCCATGGCAATGACAAATCCCTGAATGAGTTCAGTTACTTCCGCTCCCACCATGTGGGCACCAACGAGGCGGCCCGTCTTGGCATCGAAAATGGTCTTGATCAGCCCCTGGTCCTCGCCCAGGGCAATGGCCTTGCCGTTGGCCAGAAACGGGAACCGCCCCACCTTGATCTCAAGCCCCGCAGCCTTCGCCTTGGCTTCCGTAAGGCCAACCGAGGCTACCTGTGGGTGACAATAGGTGCAGCCCGGAATTTGCTCCTTCTTCATGGGGTGCGCGTCGAGCCCCTTGATCTTCTCGATGCAGATCACCCCCTCATGCTCGGCCTTGTGGGCCAGCATGGGCGGTCCCGCCACATCGCCAATGGCATAGATGCCGGGAACATTGGTGCGGCCAAAGCCGTCAATGCCAATGCAACCCTTCTCGGTCTTCACACCCAAGGCCTCAAGCCCAAGATTTTCGATATTGCCAACCACACCCACGGCAGAAATCACCCGGTCTACCTTGAGTTCAGATTTCTCCGTGCCCTGCTCTATAGTGGCAGTCACACTGTTGGCAGTTTTCTTCAGTCCACTGACTTTCGCACCGAGTTTGATCTTGAGCCCCTGCTTTTCAAGCTGCTTCTGCGCAATCTTTGAAATCTCGGCATCTTCCACTGGCATGATCTGGTCCATGATCTCCACAACGGTCACATCAACGCCCATGGCGTTGTAGAACGACGCAAATTCGATGCCGATGGCACCGGATCCAACAACCAGCAACGACTTCGGCATTTCTGGCGGAACCATCGCCTCGAAATAGGTCCACACCAGCTTGCCATCTCCTTCGAGCCCCGGCAGCACCCGTGGGCGCGCACCCGTGGCGATGATGATATGCTTGGCAGTATAGGTTCCCGCTTCCACAATACCCCTCGGCAGCGGCGCCTGCGGCTGCATCGGTACCTTGGTGGATTTAGTCACGACAACTTCACCGGGTTTCGAAATCTTCGCCTCGCCCCAGATCACCTGCACCTTGTTCTTCTTGAGCAATCCGCCAACGCCACCATTCAGCCGCCCGGAGACACCCCGCGAGCGCTGAACCACGGCTTTGGCGTCATAGGTCACATTGTCCGCCGACAGCCCATAGTCCTTGGCGTGTTTCATGTAGTGATAGATTTCAGCCGAGCGCAGCAGCGCCTTCGTCGGAATGCAGCCCCAATTCAGGCAGATTCCGCCGAGGTGTTCGCGTTCCACAATGCCAACCTTGAACCCAAGCTGGGCCGCACGAATGGCGGTCACATAGCCGCCCGGACCCGAGCCGATGATCAGCACATCAAAATTGTTGTCGGCCATGTCAAACTCCCAAAATCTTTTTCACCACCGGCACAAGCGCTGCGCCAATGCCACGGGTATTTTCCGCATCGAGATGACCGCCGTCCGTCGGGTCGGCCACTGCCACGGAACCTGCATCAAAGAAATGGACACCCAGCTCTTCCGCCACCCGCGCATAGTGCCTGGCAAACAATTTGGACTCGGCGATTGCGTGGCCCCACAAATCATTGAACCACTCATCTTTCGTAGGCACCAGGCACGGCGGCGACATGATCAGCACCTGCGGAATCTTGTAGCCCTTCATGTAGTTGGCGGTTTTCACGATCTGGATAAGTCGCTCCATGCCCATAGATGCATCAAACGCCCGGCAGCGCGCCGCAAACTTGATGTCATTGGTACCCAGCATGATGATCACGAGATCAAGCGGTTGGTGCGTAATCAGCAGCAGCGGCAGTGCCACCGCGCCGTTGCGCGATTCGAAAGTAGTCTCGTCGTCAAACACCGTGGTGCGCCCGTTTTGACCTTCTTCGATCACACGCACCTTGCCGGCCAGCCCGGCGGCCAGTGCATTGGGCCATCGGTCATCAAAGGCGTGCCGGTCATCCTTGCCGGCCACAAAGCCCCACGTGAGACTGTCACCAAATGCCAGAATGTTTTTCATATAGTCCCAACTCCGTCATTCCCGCGAAGGCGGAAAACCAACTCACCTGAACCGATCACACCAGCATCAGGCCCGGCTCTTCAATATACATCTTGAACGCGCCCAACAGTTCCGCACCCAGCGCTCCATCCACGGCGCGATGGTCGGTCGACAGAGTGACCGACATCTGCTGCTCGATCACAACTTCATTGCCACGCACCACGGCGCGGCGTTCGCCAGCACCAACTGCCAAAATCGTGGCCTGCGGCGGGTTGACGATGGCCTGGAAGTTCTTAACCCCCATCATGCCCATGTTGGAAACCGAGGTTGAACCTCCCGTATACTCCTGGGGCAAAAGCTTGCGGGATTTGGCCCGGGCCGCATAATCCTTCATCTCGGTGGAGATTTGCACCAGCCCCTTGGTTTCAGCACTGCGCACAATCGGCGTGATCAAGCCGCCGGGAATGGACACGGCAACGCCCACATCTGCATGGTGGTGTTTCACCATGGCAGCGTCGGTCCATGATACATTGGCCTCCGGCACTTTGATCAGGGCCATTGCCATCGCCTTGATGATGAAATCGTTGACGGATACCTTCCAGGCTGGCTTGCCGTCCTTGTCCTTCGGCGCCTGCAGGTTCAAGCGTTCACGCAATGGCAAAAGATTTTCCAGCGACACGTCTACTGTCACGTAGAAATGCGGAACCGTTTGCTTGGATTCGGTCAGCCGCCGCGCAATGGTCTTGCGCATGCCATCGTGCGGAGCAAGATCGTAGGACCCTGATTCAAACAGCTTGAGCACCGCATCATCCGACATTCCTGCCGGCATGCCCGCAGCTTTTGCAGCAGGTGCCGCACCGGGCTTGGCATTTTCAACATCCTTCAACACGATGCGGCCATGGGGACCGCTGCCTTGCACGGAGGCGATATCGATACCCTTCTGCTTTGCAACACGCCGCGCCAAAGGCGAAGCAAACACGCGGGCACCATTTAGGCTAGCAGCGGGAGTCGCCGCGGCAACGACAGGTGCGGCCACCACAGCTGCTGGCGGCGTAGTCGCTTTTGGCGCAGGCGCAGCAGCCGTTGAAACATCCCCGAGCTTTTCGCCATCCGCCAGTATGATGGCAATGGGTGCGTTTACCAGAACATCATCCGTGCCTTCGGCCACCAGGATCTTGCCAAGTGTTCCCTCGTCAATGGCTTCAACTTCCATTGTCGCCTTGTCGGTTTCGATTTCCGCCAGCACATCGCCGGACTTGACCTTGTCGCCCTCTTTCTTCAGCCATTTGGCAAGCTTGCCCTTTTCCATGGTCGGCGACAGGGCTGGCATCAGAATTTGCACGGGCATGATGTTCGTGACCTCTTATGATTTCACGGAAAGAACGGAATGCTTCGCCGTGGCCTTGGCCAGATCGGCGATCAGGTTCTTGCGGATTTCTTCCAGGTTGCTGGCCGTGGTGCCGTGCCCCATTTCAGCGCAGGACGCGGCCACCTGTTCGGCCATGCCGGCCAGCACGTGGCCCCAGATATCGGCTTTGCCAAACGCCATGGCATTCAGCGACAGGCTCAGGTTGCCATGGGTGATCCACGCCCGGACCAGCTCACCCGCCTTCTCGTCATGAAACACTTCATGCGGCGGCTGCAATTGGTGAGGATGGGTTTCATGGCTGTGGTCATGGTGATGATGGTGATCATGGTCAGACATAGAGAACTCCTTTTACGGCGGCCACGACGTCATCGACGGTTGGCAGCGCCAGTTTTTCAAGATTGGCAGCATAGGGCATCGGCACATCCTTGCCCGCCACCCGGGCAACCGGTGCGTCGAGATAATCAAACGCATGTGTCATGACTTGGGCAGCAATTTCCGAGGTCACCGAGAATTGCGGATAGCCCTCTTCCACCGCCACGCAGCGATTGGTCTTCTTCACACTTTCAATCACCGTGGCCAGATCCATGGGCCGAATGGTGCGAAGGTCAATCACTTCGGCTTCAATGCCTTCAGCGGCAAGTTTCTCGGCAGCTGCCAGGGAATAGGTCATGCCAATGCCGAAGGACACAATGGTTACGTGCTTTCCGGCCCGCGCCACCCGCGCCTTGCCAATGGGTACAACCCAGTCATCAAGTTTCGGCACCTCAAACGTTTTGCCGTAGAGGATTTCATTTTCGAGGAAGATCACCGGGTTGGGATCGCGGATCGCTGCCTTGAGCAGGCCTTTGGCGTCGGCCGCCGTATAGGGCATGATCACCTTCAGTCCGGGGATGTGGCTGTACCAGGCGGCATAGCATTGCGAGTGCTG
>JANMKJ010000537.1:0-2965 GCA_031371945.1 Rhodobiaceae bacterium | reverse complement strand
TCACCTTTACCTTGAGATTGCGGCCGCTGAGTTCATTGCGGCTACCTGGCCTGCTCATGGTGCTCTCCCATAGGTTCCATCGTCCTTCATAAGCTTGGTCAGTATGCCTTCCCGCAAGCCCCGGTCGGCAACCCGGATGCGCGGTGCAGGAAATGCCAGGCGGATTTCCTCCAGAATAGCGCAACCTGCCATGACAAGATCGGCTCGTTCGCGACCAATGCAGGCGTTCAGGATGCGCTCTTCATAGGTCATGGCCAGCAGGTTGGCTGTCACCTTGCCGACGTCTTCACTCAAGATCCAACTGCCATCCACCCGTGAACGGTCATAGCGCCGCAAGCCCATTTGCACACCCGCTATGGTGGTAACGGTGCCAGAGGTGCCCAGTAGATGCGAAGGAATTGGCACAGCGCCTTTAATAGCCCGCACGCGGCCTACAAATTCCGCCAGGAGGGGCCGCAGGTAGTCGCGCATGGCCGCAAAAGATTGGGCGGTAACGTCAACGCCGCCGCCAAACTGCTCGGAAATTGTGACGACGCCTGCGGCAATTGACGTCCAAGCCAGGATTTCGTGCCCCGCTCCCCGCCGCTCGACCCACATGATTTCCGTGGAACCCCCGCCAATATCAAAGATCAGGGCACTTTCAGCATTGACCTCAATTAACGGTTCCGCACCGGTTGCTGCCAATCGGGCTTCCGTCTCGCGGTCTATAATTTCCAGAACCAGGCCCGTTTCGGCGTTAACCCTATCAATAAATTCCGAACCGTTAATCGCCATCCGGCAGGCTTCGGTTGCGATGAGGCGGCGGGTTTTGACCTTGTGCCAGACCAATTTATTGGAACATACCCGCAAAGCCTCGATGGTACGTACCATCGCAGCTTCACTCAGGGTTCCAGTTTTACTCAGTCCTTCGCCCAGCCTGACAATGCGGGAAAAAGCGTCGCGAACGTGGAAGCCTTCTGCCGTCGGTGTCGCGATCAACAAGCGGCAATTGTTGGTGCCAAGATCAAGTGCACCGTAAAAGGCGTTATTTTCGTGATGTTTTGCAGGGTCTTGCAGCACCTCGGGCGTGGGACGGTCATTTACCTTACCCCTGCTCCCGTGCAGCCCGAATCTGCGCCTGCCACGGGTTTTCCCCGCACCGCTGGTCGCGTCCACTATTAAACCTTCCAGACGACCTGCCCTCAACAGCTGTGACGCCGGAGCTCAGTAATCATCTCTTAATCATTTACGTTGGGGCCACCTTAGCATTTTGACCTCCCACGTAAAGCGATTGATACAGTTAAAGAACCAACACTGACATTAACTTAGAATTGAGAGAATGCCGCTTAATTATTCCTATCAAGTTGGGGTAACATGCGTACATTCGGTTCAAATTGGTTCAAGGAAGGCTCGCTGATTGGTGAGTATGCGGGACAATTCGGTCAGGCCGTGACCCGCCAAAAGAACTCAATTGCACTCACCGCCGCCAAGGTTGATGCCGAATTGGCGTCAAAGGCCAAGTCCGAGTTCATCGCCAACATGAGCCACGAATTGCGCACGCCACTGAATGCAATCATCGGTTTTGCCGACATGATCGAAACAAAAACCGTAACCGACAAAGAGAAAATTGAACAGTATTCCACTTACATCAAGCAGGCAGCCGAGCATTTGCTGGCGCTGATCAATGGCATTCTCGATGTTTCGAAGATCCAAGCCGGAAAACTCTCAGTAGAGCCGGAAGCAAAGAACATCGCGCCAATACTTGAATCATGTCTCCTCATTATTGAAACCAAAGCCCGTGAAAAAGACATTCAAGTCGAGAGCCATATTGCGCCCCGCCTGCCAGACCTGATGGCGGATCCCCTGCGACTGAAGCAAATTCTTATCAACCTTTTGAGCAATGCCGTGAAATTCACGCCGCAGAATGGCCGCATCCGAATTGACGTCAATCCCAAGGGCGTCAATTTTGCCAGTATCAGCATTACCGACACGGGGCTCGGCATGTCATTGCCTGAAATCGATACGGCCATGTCGCCATTCGGACAGGTCGATGCTGGATTCAACAAGCGGCACGAAGGAACGGGCCTTGGTTTGCCAATCGCCTACGCATTGGCGCGGCTGCACGGCGGCGATTTGAAAATTGAATCACAAAAAGGTGCAGGAACCCGGGTAACCGTCATTCTGCCGACTGTTTCGACAATCCAAACTCCAGCGCAACCGCGCGACAGCAATCTGCATTGAAGGGCAATAGGACGTTATGAACCGTGTCAACACAGCCGCCAGAGACAATGTTGCCATCGCATCGGACGCAATTGCCCGCGTTGGCCGCATCGTTGCGGTGACTGGCGCGCATGCGATTATCCTTCTCGATGTTGAAGACCGCACCGGTGAAGTTGATACCGAACGCAGTCCCGAAATCGGCACACTTCTCAAGGTTGATTGCGCTTCTTCGATTTCACTGGCGCTGGTTTCGGCCCTGAGTTCGCCAATGCCATCCCATAACAAGGGCGAGCAGGAACTGCGCATTGTTGAGGTTGAGTTCATTGGCGAGCTGCCGAAGGATGAGAACGGCAAACCCAAGACATTCCGCCGCGGTATCTCATCCTATCCTTCATTGGGTGATACGGTTTACAGAGCTAATCGCAGCGAACTCGCCAAGGCCTATGCCTGCGATGCTGAAACATCCATTCGGGTCGGGCACATCCAGCAGGACCCGACCATTCCGGCGATGGTCAAAATAGATGAAATGCTGGGCAAGCATTTTGCTGTCCTTGGTACCACCGGTACGGGCAAATCCTGCACCGTCGCATTGATCCTGCGGCGCATCCTTGAAAAAAATCCACAGGCCCATATCCTGCTGCTCGATGTGCACCGGGAATATTCACAATCATTCCAGGGCATTTCTGAAGTCATCACGCCTGATAACATGGTACTGCCGTTCTGGTTGCTGAACTTCGATGAATCGGTTGAAATCCTCATTGGCCAG
>JANMKJ010000384.1:0-3335 GCA_031371945.1 Rhodobiaceae bacterium | reverse complement strand
CGGTGTCGCGCATGGAAAATGAGGTGGCAAGCATCGCTGCCGGGACTGCCCGTGAGCTTGTTTGGCTGGTGGAGCATCCGCCCCTCTACACGGCAGGCACGTCCGCTGTTGCAGCCGACCTCCTGTCACCCCAGCGTTTTCCGGTTCATGCAACCGGGCGCGGTGGGCAATATACCTACCACGGCCCCGGCCAGCGCGTTGCCTATGTGATGCTTGATCTCAAGCGGCGCGGTCAGGATGTACGCGCCTTTGTGGCGGCCCTTGAAGAATGGCTCATTGCCACCCTTGATAGTTTTAACGTGAGGGGCGAGCGCCGCGAGGACCGGGTTGGCGTATGGGTGCGCCGTGACCGCCGCGAAGACAAGATTGCTGCCATCGGCATCCGGGTCCGCCGCTGGGTCACTTACCACGGCATCAGTTTGAACGTGGACCCCGATCTCAGTCATTTTGACGGCATCGTGCCCTGTGGGGTAACTGAACACGGGGTTACCAGCCTGGTGGATTTAGGACTTCCCATGACCATGGCCGATGCCGACATTGCATTGAAATCCAACTTCCAGAAAATATTCGGAGCCCCATGACTTACCACCTCGCCCAAATCAATGTCGGACGTTTTCACTATGCCGTAGGTGACCCCCGTTTGGATGATTTCATGAATAACCTGGATGCGATAAATGCACTCGCCGAAGCTTCGCCCGGCTTTGTCTGGCGGCTAAAGGATGACACCGGCAACGCCACCGCGATTCGGGTATTCAACAATCCCGACATCCTGGTCAACATGTCGGTCTGGGACTCAATCGAAAACCTGCAACTTTTCGCCTATCGCAGCGAGCACGTTAAATTTTTCCGCAGGCGGGCTGAGTGGTTTGCCGATTATGGCGGACCGTACATGGCACTATGGTGGATCAAAGCGGGCCATATTCCGCCACCCCAGGAGGGCCGCGAAAAGCTCGAACATCTCACCACCCATGGCAGTACGTCGACGGCGTTTACGTTCAAGGACAAATTTGCCACTCCAGAGTAGGCAATCACACAAATTCCATGATCATGTCATCAACACCAAGGCTCTCACCAACTTTGGCGTTGATTTTTTTCACCGTTCCATCGCGGTCGGCACGCAGGATGTTTTCCATTTTCATGGCTTCGACGATGACCAATGCATCACCCGCTTTGACTTCAGCTCCCTCTTCCACATTGAGTGCGATGACCAAACCTGGCATGGGGCACAGCAGCTTCTTGGACGTATCAGCGGCCACCTTGGCGGGCATCAGCCGCACCAGTTCAGCTTCACGACTGGTGTAAACATGGGCCTCAACCGTGACACCCCGGTGGCTGAGGCGGTAGCCATTGGCCACGCGGCGCACTTGAACATAGAGTTCATCACCATCAATAAATCCATGCCATACCGGACTGCCCGGCGCCCACTGGCTCATCACAGCGCGTTCCCCCCGTTCGGTGGGATGCAAGACCTGGATGATGCGGTCAGTTTCGTGAACCACCTCGACGCGGTGCCAGTCGCTGTTCAAGCGCACATGGCGCTCGCGTGAAAACCTGACGGCCCGGCCATTCATCTGGCCACTGATCCGGCGTTTGCGCCGATTTTCCACATGGTCGAGCACGCAGGCAATGGTTGTTAACCTGTCAGCCAATTCTGCCGTCAGCGCATTTCCCTTGAAGCCATCGGGAAACTCCTCAGCGATAAACCCGGTGGACAGGGTGCCATCCTGCCATCGCCGATTTGCCATAATGGCGGCCACAAACGGAACATTATGCTGGATGCCGTCGATGTAGAAATTATCAAGCCCCTGCGCCATGGCGGTTATCGCTTCCGCCCGGGTTGGCGCATGGGTGCAGAGCTTGGCAATCATCGGGTCATACCAGATGGAAATTTCGCCGCCCTCAAATACGCCTGTATCATTGCGGATGGTTATGCCGTCCCGGATTTTCTCTTCAGGCGGTCGGTACTTCACCAACCTGCCGGTTGAGGGAAGGAAATTGCGGAACGGGTCCTCGGCATAAATGCGGCTTTCGATGGCCCAACCGTTCAACTTCACGTCAGCCTGGCGTAACCCCAGTTTTTCGCCGGATGCGACACGGATCATTTGTTCCACAAGATCAATGCCGGTGATGAGTTCGGTAACCGGATGTTCAACCTGCAAACGGGTATTTATTTCCAGGAAGAAAAACGATTTATCCTGCCCTGCCACGAATTCCACCGTGCCCGCACTGTCGTAGTTCACGGCCCTGGCCAGTGCCACCGCCTGCTCGCCCATCAGTTTGCGGGTTTTCGGATCCAGCAGGGGTGAAGGGGCCTCCTCCACCACTTTCTGGTTCCGGCGTTGGATCGAACACTCGCGTTCACCGAGATAGATCACGTTGCCATGCTTGTCACCCAGCACCTGGATTTCAATGTGGCGCGGATTGATAATGAATTTCTCAATAAATACACGGTCGTCGCCAAAACTGGATTTAGCTTCCGATTTAGCGCGCGCAAAACCGTCACGCACGTCAGAATCGGAGTGCGCAATACGCATGCCCTTGCCACCACCCCCAGCACTTGCCTTGATCATGACGGGATAACCTACACTCCCAGCAATCATCACCGCTTCGTCTTCTGATTCAATGATGCCGAGGTGCCCGGGAACGCATGAAACCCCGGCAGCAGCAGCCGCTTTCTTTGATTCGATCTTATCGCCCATGGCGTCAATGGCGTGGGCATTTGGTCCGATGAAAACGATGCCAGATTCGCTCAATGCCTTGGGAAAGGCGGAGCGTTCCGACAGAAACCCGTATCCCGGATGCACAGCTTCAGCACCTGTCTGTTTGCAGGCTGCAATTATTTTTTCCATCAACAGGTATGACTGTGTCGCTTGGGGTGGCCCAATGTTAACTTTTTCATCGGCCATTTCAACATGCAACGCTCGCGCATCGGCGTCAGAATATACAGCAACTGTAGCGATGCCCATGCGACGCGCCGTTTTGATGATGCGGCACGCAATTTCACCACGATTGGCAATGAGTATTTTTTTGAACATGCAACCCCTGTAGAAAATCGTCCATGACTGTAACAAGGCAACCGCCTGTGAGCAATCATCCTTGTGTTTAACTCAGTTTCAGGCAAGCTGGAACTTTATGAGTGATTAGGTGTTGATACAGTATGGAACGTCGCATTTTTATTCTGATGGCCATCTTGCTGTCGTTCGCAATAACCTGCTCCCTCGGCACCATGGCCCGCGCCGATTCTAACCCCCTGCTTAAATCGTTGCGCAAATTCGATCAAAATTTTTGCCGCTCCATCCCCGCCTCTTGCAAGGCAAGGGCCAAGAAACGCGTCA
>JANMKJ010000487.1:0-2026 GCA_031371945.1 Rhodobiaceae bacterium | reverse complement strand
GGCACCACTTCTACACGGTTGACCGATATTGCGATGACCAGTTTTTCTATCATCCAAAGAAAAAGAAACATCGCCGCCACAGCTGGAATTGATCAGGATTTTGTGGCCTTGATTGAAAAGGCCAGCGGTACCTTGGGAAATCCTTCGGGCAAAACCCACATGCGGCGCTTGCCTTCCTTGACTTGCATAATGGGCGAAAACTCCCACGCCAGCTCTTCATGTTCGTTAAGCCAGTCGAGGCGCATGCCGGACCTGATCACGCCGGTGATGATGTCGCTCAGGGGGTGGTTCCATCCGTGGGTAACAGTGTTGGCGATGGGGGCGGTGTCACCGGTATAGGTGGTGGTTTCATCGAAGACCAAAGGTTGGGCTTCAGGTGTGCGCCAGTCGTAACGGAGTTTCAACTCCGGTGACATGTCATCGTGGGTCATCAGCGACGGGTGGCCTTCCAGCAGGTAAAGAGTTCCCCCGGGCTTGAGAAGCGAGGCAACAACGCGGGCCCAGCGGGCGATGTCCGGTAGCCAATAGATGGCACCCCAGGTGACGTAGACCATGTCGAACTCGCCTTCGATGAGCGCACGTGCATCATAGACATTGCCTTCCACAAATTTTGCGTCAAGGCCGGTTTGCGTTTGCAGTTCGCGGGCCGCAGCTATGGCAACGGGGGAAAAGTCGAGGCCTACGCAACTGGCACCGCGTCTTGCCAAGCATAGGGTGTCGATGCCGAAGTGGCATTGCAGGTGGGCGATGCGTTTGCCACTTACATCGCCAATCTCCCGATCTTCAATGTCGTGGAGATTATCGGCGCCTTCAAGGAACTCCTTGACGCGGTAGCCGCCCGCCTCATCCTTGTAGTGGATGGCGGCGCGGTCATTCCAGTTGGCGAGGTTGAGTTTGAGGTAATCGCTCATCGGGGTCCTCCCAAGAAAAAGGCCAGCATTGCTGCCGGCCCTTGAAACTCACGTAACACAAAAATTACTTCTTCTTGGCACCGCTGGCCTTGGCTTCTGCCTTGGCCTTGGTTTTGGCTTCCGCGTTGGCGGCAGCACTTACGGCCGTTGAAGCGGCAACTTCCATATCGATCTGGTTTTCGAGTTCGCTGGCGCGACGTTCGATGATGCGGGCCGACTTGCCGGTACGGTCACGCAGGTAATACAGCTTGGCGCGGCGCACTTCACCACGGCGCACGACCTTGATGGAATCGATCAGCGGCGAATAGACGGGGAATACGCGTTCCACGCCTTCTCCGTATGACATTTTGCGAACCGTGAAGTTTTCCTGGAGGCCGCCACCGGAACGGGCGATAACCACGCCTTCATAGGCCTGAACGCGGGTGCGCTCGCCTTCCTTGACCTTCACGTTGACGATGACTGTGTCGCCGGCGCCGAATACGGGCACGGCGCGCATGGCAGTGACAATGGCCACTTGCTCTTTTTCGAGCTGTTGGATGATGTTCATAACGATTTTTTCCTTTTAAGTTGCGCGGGCTATAGCGCTTAGCCTGCAATAAATCAATTCTTATCGCGCAGGTATCTGGCCCACAGGTCTGGCCTTCTCAACTTCGTTAAGGATTCCCGCTGCGCTTGCTTCCATTGGCCTATGGCCTTGTGGTTGCCGTTCAACAAAACTTGTGGAATTTCAACATCTTCCCATATTCTGGGCTTGGTATAATGGGGATGTTCGAGCAAGCCGTCCTCAAAGCTTTCCTCATCCCCTGATTCAGGCTTTCCCATGACGCCGGGAAGAAGCCGGATTACGGCGTCCAGAAGTGCGAGAGCTGCGGGCTCACCGCCGGACAGCACGAAATCACCAAGCGAGACCTCAAGCAGCCCACGATTTTCGATGACACGCTGGTCAATGCCTTCGAAGCGCCCACAAACGATGAGGCAGCCCGGGCCAGCACTGAGTTCACGCACGAAGGATTGGGTGAGCGGAATTCCACGGGGACTCATCAACAACCGCGGACCTCCAGGGGAGGCAGCATCAATGGCGCGGGTGAGGATGTCGGGTGTGATCTCCATGCAGG
>JANMKJ010000469.1:0-4523 GCA_031371945.1 Rhodobiaceae bacterium | reverse complement strand
CAGTTCAATGGCGTGGCGGCAGCGGGCTTCTTCGCCGCCCAGCGGGAAACGGTGTTCGGCCTGGCGGGATTTCACATCGGCGGCAAGATCAAGGTAGAGATCATAGCCCACCCAGTCGGTTGCTGCCGCCAATGCCTGGGTTGCAGCGGGGCTGCGCATGGCAGCGGTTCCTGGGCCAATGCCCACGATACTCAAAATGCCCCGGGATTTTCCATGCAAGATCGTGACGGGCTGGGGCGCTATCGCAACGGCACATGTGGCGCGCCTGCTTTTGGTCTTGGCCACAATCAATTCAGCCCCGGGACCCGCAGCGGCAAGTGCTGCGGCTTCGGCAACGCCAGGTGTACCCACTTCCGCCAGCACGTAATCCGACGGGGTTTTCAATTGTGACGCGAACGCGTTTAACTCATCCGCTGCGAAATACCGGACATTGCACAGCGCATCGATGGCAGGTTCGTCCTCCTTCACATCAATGGAGGCAAATCCTGCGACGGCGTGGATCGACAGGTTGTTGGCTTTCAGGGTGGTTTCGATCAGGTCGGAGACTTCCCGGGGTGACGTGCCGCGTTCGCAGCCCACGCCAATGGTGAGGGTATGCGGGTGGTAAACGATATGGTTGGGGCCACCCCTCACGATCTTCTCTGTGGTTTCAACGCGCACGTCGCCACCTGCCAGTTTTGTGGCAGTAGCGGCTTTCATGTCTTCCGGGTTGGCGAGCGTGTATCCCTCACGGCTTTCATCGAAAGCAAAACCGAAGCGCACGTCGCTCGCAGTCGTGATTGCGGCATGGCCCTGCGTGATACCAGCAATCTTTCGTGCCAGTTCATTGGCACCATGGTGGCCGCCGAGCAGGGGTACGATTGATGAGCCGTCTTCGGCCACGGCAATGACGGCGGGTTCTGCCCGCTTGTCAACGAGATGGGGACCAATCGCACGAATGAGAATGCCGCTGGCGCACATGCCGATGATGTCACGGCCAGACTTGAAAAGTTCCGCCAAATGTATTGTGGCTTTGGCGTAAGTCACATCGCCGCCTGCAACGCAGTCGGGTATTTGGATTTCACCGTCGAGTGCGGCCTTCAATTCCTGCGCCAAGGGCAGCGCTGAAATACCGAGAACAAAAATGACCGGTTTCACCACGCCTCTCCACCTGTGTAGATCAGGATGGTGGTGAAATAGGGCAGGCTATCGCCTTCGATGTCTTCAACATTTCGAATGCGCTCGTTGCCGTGGGTGGCGTTTTCTATGGCCACGGCTTTTGAAATGATGTCGAGGGCGGAGAGCACTTGCTTCACCTTGCCGAAATGGCGGCCCACCTTGATGATGGCAACGGACTGGGCCGAAAGCAGTTCGTCGCGCAGCCGGCTGGCGTCAAGGGTGGCCGGCAAGACCTTGAGCACATCATTGCGCGCCGACAGGGGACGGCCCAGGCGAGCCGCAGCGGCAGTGATCGACGATACGCCCGGAACCACAATGGTTTCAAAGCGGTCAGCCAACCTGGCATGGAGATACATGAAACTGCCATAGAAGAAGGGATCGCCCTCGCACAGCATCGCTACATCCCGGCCGGCCTTTAAATGCTCGGTGATGGCAGCGGCACCCGAGTCATAGGCCAGCATGGCGGGTTCGCGTTCGGTACGCATCGGCATGTCGATCTTGAGTTCGATCACGTCGTCCGGCAGGAAAGGCTTGGCAATGTCGCGTGCCGTGCTTTCACTGCCGTTGGCGGTGAGATAGGCCACAACCGGTGCGGTGGCCAGAATGCGCCAGGCTTTTACGGTCATCAGTTCGGGGTCGCCGGGACCTACGCCGAGACCGTAGAGAATGCCTGATTTGCTCATGGCTTCAACCCGCGCCATTGGGTGACTGCCATGCGGGGGCGCAGGGCCCGGTAGGGGCCAACGCTGGCAAGGTGTGAAATGTCCAGGCGCACCAGCTCGCCGCCGTGTTTTTCGTGCAAATCATAGAGGTGCATTTCACCTTCAATGGTCACCACATTGGCCACCATGCGGCCGCGCGATTTGAGTTTTTCCCACGCGGTTTCAAAAACGCCGGGGATGCCAACGCCACCGCCAATGAATACCGCGTCCGGATCCTTGACGCCCGCCAGCGACCCGGGCACCGTGCCCGCGACAATTTTGAGGCGCGGCGTGCCCAGCCGGTCAGCATTGTGGGCAATCATGCTCAGGCGTTCTGTGTTGTGTTCGAACGCAATGGCCTCGCATCCCCGCGTGCTGCGCATCCATTCAATGCCAATCGATCCGCAACCGGCGCCTATGTCCCACAGCAGCTGGTCCGGTGCAGGGGCCAGGGCGGAAAGGGTAGCGGCCCGCACCTCGCGCTTTGTGAGTTGGCCATCATGCATGAAAGCGTCATCGGGAAGGCCGGCAAGGCGTGACCATATCTGCGCCTCGGATCCAGCAATGCAGGCAATGCCCAGCGTGTTCAGATCAGAAAAATCCGCGGTCACAAGGTTGCTTGCGATGTGCCGGGACATCGTTTCACGCTCGCCGCCCATGTTTTCCAATACGGTGATCACGCTGTTTTCAAATCCTCGGGCCACCAGGCGGCGGGCAACTTCGGGAATGGTTGTGGCATCGGCGGTGAGCACAATAAGACGCGCACCGGGTTGGATGAAGGCTTCAATATTCGCCGCGTCACGCCCATGCAATGTGAGCGTGTCACAGTCCGGAATGGACCAGCCGAGGCGCGACGCTGCCAGCGAGAATGCCGAGAGGTGCGGAATGACTGCCATTTCGGAGAACGGGATGAATTCCAGAAGCTTGCGTGCCACGCCATAATTCATGGGATCGCCGGTGGCCAGAATGACCGTCTTGCGGCCGCGCAAGGGCTTGATCTGCTGCACGACTTTCGAGAAGGGTTGAGGCCATTCCATGCGTTCGGCCTTCGAGGCAGGGAGGTGGGCGAGTAACCGGTCCGATCCCACTACGACATCGGTGTCCTGCAAGATCCGCTTGGCGAGCGCAGAAAGGCCGTCGAAGCCCTCTTCACCCATGCCGATGATGGTGAGCCATTTTGTCATGGAGCAGCCTTTGCCAGGGCATTGACAGTGGCTGCCGCCATGGCCGAGCCGCCGCGCCGACCAAGTATTGTGGCATAGGGAATACCGCGGGGATTTCCCACCAGTTCGTCCTTTGATTCTGCTGCACCGACGAAACCCACGGGAAACGCTGCGATTGCCGCAGGTTTAGGGAAACCTCCGTCGATCAGCTCAAGCAGGCGAAACAGCGCAGTGGGGGCATTGCCAATCACCACGAGCGCCCCTTCAATATCTGCTGCCCAGAGATCAACGGCAGCGGCAGAGCGGGTGGTTCCGGTCCCCAACCCAATTTCGCGGGCGCGCGGGTCGTTCAGTGTACAGATTATCTTAAGGTTCTTGTCGATGATGCCGTGCCTTACCATTTCCGCATCCACCAGGATGGGTTTTGCCAGGGCCTTTTTTGCTGCGGCGACAAAGTCGGCGGAAATGCGCAAATCATCGACGGCATCAACCATGCCGCAGGCGTGGATGATACGAATGGCGATATCTTGCGCATCAGCTGCGATCAGGGAAAGGTCGGCTTCGCTCCGAATGGTGGCGAAGGACTTCTCATAGATGGCCGATGGCTCGCGCAGGTAAACTATCATTTTTTCGCCATGCTCACGGGTCCAAGCGGGTGGTTGGCATGGGGGTAGGGGGCGTGGGTATGGCCGTCCTCATGGGAATGACCGTGGGCCTGATCATGTGCATGATCGTGGTGATGATCATGGTGGTGATGCGCGTGGTTGACGATTTCAAAGGGGCCCTTGTCATTGATGCCTTCCACGTGGTGGTGATGGCTTTCCTGAACCGCACCCACGTCCGCCTCAAACCCGAGAACGGCGGAACGGTATTTGCACATCTGGCAATTCATGGCGATGTCGCCGGTCAGGATCTGCTCGATGCGTTCTACGAAAGTGTCGATCACGGCGGGATGGTCGTTGAGGTAGGGCGCCTTGATGAATGCGATATCCGGGTGGCGCTTGGCCACCTCGTCGGTTGCGTCGTAAATCCGCTGCACCAGGATTCCGGTGAAGAGGAAATAGGGGAAAACGATGATGCGCTTGTAACCAAGGCGGGCAGCGTGTTCGAGGCCGGGGTCAACCAGCGGGAAGGTGACGCCTGAATAGGCCGTTTCGGCCCAGCCAAAGCCGAAGCCTTCCCACAAAATCCGGGTGACCTTTGAAACATTGGAATTGGCGTCCGGGTCAGATGCACCGCGACCCACCACAACCAGCAGGGTTTCATGCAAAGGTACAGGGGAGGGGTTGGCGTCGAGTGCCTCCTGGATGCGGTCACCTGCGGCACGCATCATCTTGGGGTCGATGCCCAGCTCTTTTCCATATTCAATCTTCAGGCCATTGGTGGCGGAATAAGTGTTAAGCACCGATGGAATGTCATTCTTGGCATGGCCAGCCGCAAACAGCATGCCCGGCACCGCCAGTACCCGGTCAACGCCCTTGGCCTTTAAGGCGTCAAGCCC
>JANMKJ010000467.1:0-1745 GCA_031371945.1 Rhodobiaceae bacterium | reverse complement strand
TGAGCAAATTGCCAATGCGCTATCGCCATCAAACTTTCCCGCCCTCAACCCGGAAATCCTGCGGGCAACACTTGGCAGCAATGGCAACAACCTGCTTGAGGGCATGAAGCACCTGGAGCAGGACATGAATTCTCCGGATGGCCGGTTGCGTATCAAGCAAACCGACATGACAGCATTCGAAATTGGCAAGAACATTGCCATGACACCGGGCAAGGTGGTGTTTCGCAACGACACGTTTGAGCTCATCCAATACTCGCCGTCGGTAAAACGCGCCTACGAGATTCCGCTGCTGATCGTGCCTCCATGGATCAACAAGTTCTATATCCTTGATCTTAATCCGAAGAAGTCATTCGTGCGTTGGGCCACTGAGCAAGGACTCACGGTATTCATTGTTTCGTGGGTCAATGCTGACGAAAAACAGGGGCGCAAGAGCTTTGCCGATTATATGCGCGAAGGGTTTCTGGCAGCGGTTCAAGCGGTGCAGGACGCCACGGGCGCCGAGAAGGTCAACACCATCGGCTATTGCATTGGCGGAACACTGGTTGCGGCTGCCTTGGGTTACATGGCAGCGAAAAATGACACCAGAGTGAATGCAGCAACGTTTTTCACCACCCAGGTGGATTTTGAAAAAGCTGGCGACCTGCGGGTTTATGTCGATGACGAACAAGTGAAATGGATAGAAGAACGCATGGAGGAGAAGGGCTACCTTGCGGGTTCGCGCATGGCCGACGCTTTCAATCTCCTGCGTTCCAACGACTTGATCTGGTCCTATGTGGTCAACAACTACATGCTGGGCAAGGAACCGATGCCGTTCGACCTGCTGTACTGGAATAGTGATTCCACGCAGATGCCGGCAGGCGTGCATTCTTTCTACTTACGCGAATGCTACCTGGCCAACAAACTGGCGCTCGGCAAAATGCTGCTCGACAACGTACGCATTGATTTGAAAAAAGTGACAATTCCGATTTACAATCTGGCGGCGCGCGAGGACCACATTGCACCCCTGCCATCGGTTTTCCGGCTTGGGCAATTCATGGGCGGCGAGACCAAACTGGTTGTCGCTGGGTCAGGCCATATTGCCGGGGTTGTGAACCCGCCTGAGGCGAGAAAATACCAGCACTGGACCAATGCCCAGCCTGCCGACACGCTTGAGGCATGGCTGAAAGGTGCAACCGAGCACGAGGGATCCTGGTGGACTGATTGGGCCGACTGGATTACAGCGCGATCTGGCGCCAAGGTGACAGCACCAATCCCGGGTGATGGGAAATTGGAAGTGTTGGGGGATGCACCTGGCACTTATGTGCGGATGCGCTCCGAATAATAAATCACAAAAATGTGTCTGAAGGTGACTCGCATTTGCCGTCTGGGTTCCTATCTTATGCTGCAGACGGCAAGCCTGTTTTCCCTCCCCCGCAATGGCGGGCTTGCTTCGAAGGCCCGGCTCCCCTGCCCGGGCCTTCTTCTTTTGAAAGCAAAAAGGCCGGAGTTTCCTCCGGCCTTTTGATTTCCACTGTGACGTTGTTAGCGCTTCGAGAACTGGAAGCTGCGGCGGGTGGGCGGCTGCGTGCCGGTGCGCGGCGGCATCGCGCTTTCGCTGGAGCGCATGAAGCGCCTCAAGGAAATCAGCGCCCATGACTTCGTCGCCGTCGTGCAGCCCGCCGTGCTGACCAAGCAATTGCAGGACGCGGTCGAGGCGAAGGGTTTGTTCTATCCGCCCGATCCGGCGAGCCGCGCGGATTGCTCCC
>JANMKJ010000430.1:0-4424 GCA_031371945.1 Rhodobiaceae bacterium | reverse complement strand
GCCGATGCACCGGGCTTTTGGTTTTGCAGGATGTGATGCTGCCAGTTTTTGTAATGGGCGAGAGCGGCTTTCATGGACCGATTTGGAATTCACTCAGCTCATTTCACGCGCTTGACGGAAAATGCATTTTATCTATCGTAGGCTTTGGGGGTGAGGCGATAGCACAGAGACGATCCGCTTGCCAACCAAGGGGTACGCTTTGTTTGACTTGCTATTCATCGCATTGAACCGAACGTGGACGATTGTGCTTTTCGGAAATTTTTTGATTTGTGCACTTGTCGCGTACCCGCTCTATTATTTCTTTGCCATAAACATCGGACTCTACGTAATTTGGTCCACGATGCTTATTCTAATTGTGGGCGGCATCCTTTCAACAATTCAAAAATTTCGAGGCCGCTAGCAAATTTACTTCTATCGATTGCTGGACATGGAGATGTGCACCTGAAACGATTGCAATTCAAATGGCCAATGTCGATGCAACCCGTCAGGATTGAGAAATTTCCAAAGTGCATTAAAACGAAATTTATTGATTTCACGTAAGGCAAACTGATTTTCGCTTACGCCGCCGAAGCGGTGGCCGATGGCTCGGTCAATATCGAATACAGGCCCTCGGCCGTATCCGTGCCGCGCAGCTTGGCGATCGTGTCGTTCTCGCGCAGCAACCGTGATATGCGGGCCAGCGCCTTCAGGTGATCTGCACCAGCATGATCCGGTGCGAGCAGCACAAACACCAGGTCCACCGGCTGCCCATCCATCGAGTCATAGGCAATGGGTGTGCTGAGGCGTGCGAACAGGCCGTAGACACGGTTGATGGAGGGCAGCTTGCCGTGCGGTATGGCAATGCCCTGGCCGATGCCGGTTGAGCCGAGCTTCTCACGCTGCAACAGGGTTTCAAAAATGATGCGGTGGTCAATGCTCACGAATTTTGCGATGGCCTGGGAAAGCTCCTGCAGCAACTGCTTTTTGCCCTGCGCCTTGACACTTGGCAAAATGGCGCGGGCGTCGATGATATCTGCGAGATCAGTCATACATGCAGCTCCATCTCTAGGCGGCAGGCCGGGGGTCAACCCAGCCGATGTTGCCATCGCTGCGGCGATACACAACACTGGTTTGGCCACCCTTGCTGTTGCGGAACAATACGAAAGGCACGCTCGAAATTTCCAGCTGCATCACGGCTTCGCCGACTGAGAGCTCGGGCACCTTGGTGATGCTTTCAGCAATCACCACGGGATTGAGGTCACCGGGTTCTGCCTGTTCGTCATGGGCTGCCTGAATGACATAGCTTGGCGCTTCTTCATGCCGTACGGGCTCGCGCCGGTCCTTGTGGTGGTCCTTGAGGCGCTGCTTGTAACGCTTCAACTGTTTTTCAAGGTGCTGGGCTGCAGCATCAAAACTCGGATGGGCATCGTGGGCCGAGCCATGGGCCTGTAAAACAAGACCGGTGGCCAGGTGCAGGCTGCAATCGGTCTGGAAACTTGAGCGCTGCTTTTCGACAGTCACATGGGCATGAACGGTGCCATCAAAGTATTTCTGGCGGAACTGGTTGAGGCGCTCTTCGACGTGGGTCCTGAGAGCCTCACCGATATCGAGGTTCTTGCCGGTGACTTTAACTTGCATGGCTTTCGAATATCCTTCTTCGCCACCCCTACCTTAAGACATGGGCGCGCGAAATGCTAACGTCAATAGTTATTGAAATGAACCCCGGTGGATTTATTTTAGCTCGTGGCCAACCCTTAATTCGCGGCGGAAACTAGCGGCGGCAGGAGGCGAAGTCAATCGTCTTAACGACCACCCGACTGGGCCATTCTGCGACGCTGGATTGACGATGGAATGTTTAGCGATTCCCTGTATTTAGCGACAGTTCTACGGGCAATTTCAATGCCCAGGCCTTTGAGGTTTTCGACAATTGTATCATCCGAGAGAACAGATTTCTCGTGCTCGGCGGCGATCATTTCCTTGATGCGCTGGCGCACCGATTCCGCTGAATGGCTGTCACCACCTGCCGTTGACGATGCAATGGCCGTGGTGAAAAAATACTTGAGCTCGTAGGTGCCGCGCGGTGTCGCCATGTACTTGTTGGACGTCACACGGCTCACGGTTGATTCGTGCATTTCGATGGCTTCAGCTACGGTCTTGAGGTTGATGGGCCGCAGGTGCTGCACGCCCAGAACCAGGAACGCGTCCTGCTGGCGCACGATTTCCCGCGCCACCTTTAAAATAGTCTTGGCACGCTGGTCCAGGCTCTTGATCAGCCACGTGGCATTGGCCTGGCATTCACTGAGATAGTTCTTGTCCTCCTCGCGCGAGGTGGTGAGCGAGACCTTGCTCAAATACTGGTTGCTGAACAGGACGCGCGGCAGCGTTTCATTGTTGAGCTCGACCACCCACGAGCCATCCGGTGCAGCGCGCACGAAGACATCCGGCACCACCGGCTGCACCGGTTCGGAGCCAAACGCATTGCCAGGCTTGGGATTGAGGTGCTTGAGCTCGGCCACCATTTCCCTGATGTCTTCAAGATCAACCTTGCAAAGATTTTTGAGCGCGGCAAAATCGCGCTTGGCCACCAGATTGAGATTGGCCACAAGTACGGCCATGGCGGGATCAAGCCTGTCCCTCTCGCGCAGTTGCAGCGTCAGGCATTCCTGCAGGTCGGCGGCAAACACGCCTACGGGATCAAAACCCTTGAGCTTTTCCAGAACCCGCGAGACATGGTCAATCGTGGTGCCGAGATAGCTGGCAATATCCGCGGGGTTTGACGTGAGATAACCTGCCTCGTTCACCATGCCGATGAGGTTCTGCCCGATGATGCGGTCGGTGGGATCAAGAATATTCAGATTGAGCTGATCTGTGAGATGTTCAGCCAAGGTTTGCGTCTTGGTCAGCGAGGCGCTGAAGTCATAGTCGTCGCTGTCCAGCGACAGCCCGCCCGTGGGCCGCAACGAGGCCCAGCCGGAATCGGCCGGTGCGAGACTTTCGCGATTGGCGGAATCGGCCCGTGCCTCGTGGGTGTAAACATTCTCGAGTTCGGTATCGAGAGTGCGCAGCTTGTCTTCGTTGGATTGGTTGGCGCCAAGCTCGCTCACCATGTCAGATGAACCGGGTGGCGTCTCCTGGGCTTCAGGCTTGGCTGCATCGCTGCGCTCGTCGCGTTCCAGCAGCGGATTGCGCTCCAGCTCGGTTTCCACATAGGCCTGCAATTCGATGTTCGACATCTGCAGTAACTTGATGGCCTGCTGCAATTGCGGCGTCATGACCAGTGACTGGCCCTGACGCAAATCCATCCTTTGCATCAATGCCATGGCGCGAGCCCTCTCCTACAGCGAGAATTCTTCGCCGAGATAGTAGCGACGCACATCCGGATTGTTGACAATTTCATGGGGCGTGCCTTCGGTTAGAACCGTGCCCTCATGGATGATGAGCGCCCTGTCGATGATGTCGAGGGTTTCACGTACGTTGTGATCCGTAATAAGCACCCCGATTCCCCGAGCGGTGAGCTGTCGCACCAGGTGGCGAATATCACCGATCGCAATCGGGTCAATTCCGGCGAAGGGCTCGTCGAGGAGCATGAACTGGGGGTTGGCTGCAAGGGCGCGGGCGATTTCCACCCGGCGACGCTCGCCGCCAGAGAGTGAAACAGCCGGCGAATGCCGGATATGGGTAATCGAGAACTCATCTAACAACTCACGCAACACACTTTCGCGTCTGGATTTGTTGGGCTCGACGAGCTCAAGCACAGCGCGAATATTATCCTCAACCGACAGTCCGCGGAAGATCGAGCTTTCCTGGGGCAGGTAGCCAATGCCCAGCCTCGCCCGCTGGTACATCGGCAGATGGGTAATATCTGCCCCGTCAAGACTGATCGTGCCCTGGTCGGCGGCAATCAGGCCGGTGATCATGTAAAACACCGTCGTCTTGCCAGCGCCATTGGGTCCAAGAAGGCCTACGGCTTCACCACGCCGAACGTTGAGTGTCACATCGCGCACGACGGGCCTGCGTTTATAGCTCTTGGCGAGCATCGAAACGGCAATTCCTTCGCGCAACGTCTGACCCTGGAAGCTGGCGTTGCCACGGGGCATCTGTCCCTGGGGCTTCACGTTCCTGGCCCGGGCGGGTGCATTTCGCACTGTTCCCGGACGCAAGTTACTTCCAATTCCACCGTTCTGCGTCACTTGATTACCGCCTATTTTTATTAATTTACCGTGAAGTTCGTCATTTCGGAACAAAACTGCCCTTTACGCGACCACCCGACATCACGGTCCTGTCCGTATCCAGGTCCACATTCAGCTTTTGCCCTGTCAAAACGGTCTTTCCCTGCACCACCTTGACGTTGCCGCCCACCACCAAAGTATTGGCGGTGACATTCATTTTGGCCCATTCACCGGTGATAACCTGCGATTTGGTCGTAATGGTTACGTTGCCGGTGC
>JANMKJ010000422.1:0-2339 GCA_031371945.1 Rhodobiaceae bacterium | reverse complement strand
ACCTCCATAATGGCAATTTTCGTGATTTGGAAATATTGGAAGTGGCCACTTTGGGCCACCCTTGCATTGATGGTTCCTCTGCTTGCGCTTGATGTCATTTTTCTGGGGGCAAATTCCCTCAAAATACATGAAGGCGGCTACGTTCCGTTGGCATTCGGCGCCTTGCTGATGCTGATCATGTGGACATGGCGGAAGGGTTCAAAAATACTCTTCGACAAAACCCGCAAGTTGGAAGTGCCACTGTTGGACCTCGTCGAAACTCTTTCAAAACGACCGCCCCATGGTGTTCCCGGCACAGCGGTATTTTTTACGTCGGATCCCCAAAGTGCCCCGACCGCCCTGCTCCACAGCCTGAAACATTACAAAGTTCTTCATGAAAACAATGTGGTGCTAACCATCCGGACTAGCGACAGCCCAAGTGTGCCACCCACCGAAAAGGTAAAAGTCGAGAAGCTGAACGCTCTCTTCAGCCGCATCGTCATCACCTTCGGGTACATGGAAACACCGGATGTTCCCCTGGCCCTCAAGCTTGCCAGCCAAGTGGGGTGGAAGTTCAACATTATGACGACATCCTTCTTCCTGTCGCGACGGAGCGTACGAGCATCAAAGCAGGAGGGCATGCCCATATGGCAGGATAAACTGTTCATTGGCCTTGCGCGCAACGCAGATGACGCCAGCCATTATTTCCGGCTGCCCACTGATCGCGTGGTTGAAGTTGGAAGTCAGATCACAGTTTGACGCTACCCTTTATGCCGTTGCCCCTCAGGATGGCAGCGGGATGAACTCCTTTTCATCACCGGGCACGATGTCAAACCGGCCGCGCCGCCATTCCTCCTTGGCGACTTCAATCCGCTCCCCCCACGACGAGACGCAGAGCCACCAGCTGTGGCGAGGACCATCCATCGGCACACCCCCCCACCGCATGAACCGCGCATTCGATAGTGCGGAAATCGTGATGGCATCACCGGCACGAAAGACGAGAAGCTGATTGGCGGTATGGGTCTGGCCAGCAATGTCAATTGTGCCCTCCAACACGTATATGGCCCGCTCCTCATGATTCATGGGCAAAGGCAATTTGGCCCCCTGAGCGAGTTTTACTTCGGCATAGAACAGTTCCGAATGGGTCTTGACCGGCGAGGCCGCACCATAAATTGAACCCGCAATGACACGAACTTCCCGGCCGTGGTCGATCAGCAAGGGAAGCGACGCCGAATCCACATGCTCAAATCCCGGCCGCGTTTCTTCATGTTTCTTGGGCAACGCCACCCAACTTTGTATGCCATATACGGTACGATCCGTTGCCCGATCAAGCTCCGGTGTTCGTTCTGAATGGACAATTCCCTTGCCAGCCGTCATCCAGTTCAGCTCGCCAGGGGTGATTGCCTGCTGCGAACCCAAGCTGTCGCGGTGATACATTGATCCATTCATCAACCAGGTCACTGTCGACAAGCCGATATGCGGATGTGGACGCACATCTTGCCCTTCCCCCGCCTTCATGATGATTGGTCCAAACTGATCAAAGAAGATGAATGGCCCAATCATTTGCCGTTCGATCGACGGCAAAGCGCGCCGCACTTCGAAATCGCCAATGTCACGCACGCGCGGAATAATCACCGTGGGCAGCGCGTTGACCGATGCGGCATCACCAAGCGTGGGATCAGGAATATGTGGTAGAGTCATGTGGTATCTCCTATGGCCGCACGAACCAGGGGTGCAACTTCTGTTCCCATCAATTTAATGGCTTGCATCATGTCCCGATGTGGCAACGAGCCCAAGCCCATTTGAATCATGATGCGGCTATTTCCGAATATCCCGTGCAAGGCGATGATTTTGTCTGCAACGTCTTTCGGGTTGCCAATAATAAGGTGCCCGCGCGGGCCACAGGATGCATCAAACTGGGCACGAGTGGTTGGTGGCCAGCCCCGCTCGCGCCCTATACGGGTCATGACCTCCTGATAACCAGGAAAGAAAGTGTCGTAGGCCGTCTTCGCGTCATCTGCCACAAACCCATGCATGTTGAGGCTGAGCTTCAAATGCGCGCTGTTACTGCCGGATTCGCGATAAAGATCCGCGTGCGGCTTGAACCGGGCGGGTTCCCCGCCGATGATGGCCAGTGCCATCGGCAAACCCAGTTTGCCCGCCCGCACAACCGACTGGGGCGTGCCACCAACTCCGATCCAGACCCGTCATCTGCGGCATTGTGATCGCTGCCGGTGGGGGCTGCGAGGTCTCTATGGCACGTCGCGAACAGTGACCCGAACCGACTGGACGCCATTGTTGCCCATGCCCTGGTAGTTCCAGGGCGGATCCAGGGGCTGGGTCTGGCCATCGGCATCGGT
>JANMKJ010000412.1:0-3157 GCA_031371945.1 Rhodobiaceae bacterium | reverse complement strand
CGTTCGCATCCATGCAGCTTGCCGAAGAAACCCAGGCATTTACCGGGTTGCTCTCGAACCTTACCCAGATGATCACGGTCACGGTTGGTGCGGCATTTGTCATCAGTGGCGAGATTTCCGTAGGTGCACTGGCCTGCTGCGTGATGCTGGCCGGGCGGGCGGTGCAGCCGCTACTGCGCTGTGTTGCGGTTTGGAATGAACTGCAAGCGGTGATCGTCGGACTGGAGAAGGCTGAACCCGTACTCAACCTGCCAAGGGTTGAAGATCAACTTGCGACCATGCTGCCCAGTGGCCCGCTCGACATACAGTTTGACAATGTTTCCTTCGGGCACCGGGCTGATGGCCCGATGTTGCTTTCCAATGCCTCACTGCGGGCAAAGGCTGGCAGCATACTTGCCATCAGCGGCAGGGATGGGTCGGGCAAGTCATCCATCGCTGATTTGATCTGTGGCTATCTCACGACCTTCGAGGGACGCATACGCATAGGTGATTTCGATCCCAAGCATGACACTGCGTCATTGAAGCAATGTATTGCCATTGTCCGGCCCGGCGCCTCCATCATGCGGGGAACGATCCTCGACAACATCACGATGTTCCGCAAAGGCGACGAACTCGAACTCGCGGTCCAGGCGGCAAAGCTGATTGGTCTCGACGCGGACATCTGCAAGCTGCCGCTGGGTTATCAAACCGTCATGTCGGAAGGGCTTTCAACCGAATTGCCAGCCGGACTGGTGCAGCGCATTGCCATCGCCCGGGCGATTGCGCGACGGCCAGGGCTCATCATCCTTGACGAGGCCAACGGTGCCCTGGACATGCGCAGCGATCAGTTGCTGATCAACGGACTGCGCCGCATCAAGGGCTTTACCACGGTGCTGATCATTACCAACCGCCCGTCCTTTGCGGCGATTGCCGACCAGACCTTCCGGATTGAGGCAGGGAGATTGCAATTTGTGCCGCCATTTGCGCAAACATCCAGCTTCATGCAAACGGCACAGGTGACGCCGTGAGTGATATCTTTGAGCAAATCGAAGCTGAGGAAGAGGAAGGCCTGCACCCGATAAGGCTGGTGCACCGCAAGATTGCGGAGGCCTTCGCACGCGGCACGTCGCGGCCGATCGAGGAACCGGAAACTGGAATTCTCTCGTGCCTTGTACCTATTGCTGAATCTGTGGGCTGGCGCGGAACCTCGCGGCAAATTGCCGAAGCCATGCCGCATGAGCTTCCGGTCACCAATATTGCCGAGCTGCGGGCGGTGTTGCTGCGCATCGGGGTCCAGACCGAGCGCATCGAAATTCCGGCGCACCATGTGCGCGACGAGTATTGCCCTTGCATTGCCGTCAACGGCAACAACGAGGTTGCTGTCGTCCATTCCATAGACGTGCTCGGCAAGGCCAAGATCTTCGACTCGGTAACCGCGTCCTGGCACAAGCTGGATTGCGAGGAACTGGAAGGCGAAGTTTATCTCATCCGCCTGCAGGATGTGCTGGCCCAGCAGGAAGAACTGCAGCGCGATGGATTTGTGTGGCCGCTTATCCGGCGGTTTAGCAACAGCTTGAAAATGGTGTTCTGGCAGAGTTTAGCCATCAACCTGCTTGGCCTCGTGATTTCGTTTTACGTCATGTATGTCTATGACAAGGCCATTGGTACAAAATCCACCGACACGCTGGCCGTGTTCTTTGTGGGTGGCCTGGCCGCGGTTGGACTTGAGTTGCGGTTGCGGCATAAGCGGGGTGCCACCATTGCAAGGATGGGTGCCAGGTTTGATGCACTCGCCGTGACCGGTGCCTTCCAGACGGTTTTGGGCCTGCCCCTGTCGATGAGCGAAAATGTGCCGCTTGGCGCGCAGCTGACCCGTTTCCGGCAGTTTGAGGTGGGGCGAGAACTTTTTGGCGGAAGCCTGGCCACGTCGCTTATCGATTTGCCCTTTACCGCCATCTTCTTCCTGATGATATTTGCGTTGGGTGGGGCGCTTGGCTTCATACCTGTGGCCTTCGCGCTGATACTGGGAATAACCGGGCTATGTGCCAATCCTGCCCTTTCCAAGCAGATGCGTGACATGGGCGAGTGGAAGGCGAAATCCGATGCCCTGCTGGTGGAAATCTGTACACGGCTAAACCTCATCCGGGCTGACAACGCCGAAGAGGTTTGGTTGAACCGGGCAACGGAAACCTACCGCAAGTACCTCACTTCCAAATTCCGCAACCAGCAATTCAACAACAACCTCCAGGTCATAGCAGGGGCCGGCGTTTCGGTTTCGGGGGCTGCGGTTCTCGGCTTTGGGTCATATGAAGTGATGCACGGAACACTCTCGCTGGGTGCGCTCATTGCCATCATGGCGGTGGTTTGGCGGGTGCTCGGGCCGGTGCAATCGGTATTCCTGTCACTGCACCGGATCAGGTCAATGGTTGGAACCATTCGCCAGATTGACCGGCTGGTGAAAATCAAACGGGAACGCGAACCCGGAAGAATCAAGGATCTTGATACAAAAATCACCGGTCAGCTTTCACTGGCTGGTGTGTTCTACCGCTATGCCAACCGGCCCGAGCTTGCCATCAAGGGCATATCGCTTGACGTCAAACCCGGGGAATTTGTGGTGCTTGCCGGTTCAAGTGGGGCCGGAAAATCCACCTTGCTCAAGATCATGTTGGGGCTCTACCAGCCACAAAGTGGCAGCGTTCGCGTTGGTGATCTCGACCTTCGCCAGATTGACACCGCAGAGGTGCGCCACACCCTGAGCTTCCTTGGCCAGGACCCTTCTTTTTTCTATGGAACGGTTGCCCAAAACATGCGGCTGGTAGTTCCCGATGCCCTTGATGACGAACTTGAGCATGCCCTTGCCATGGTAGGCATCAGGGTCAATGATCCTTCACTACCCGAAGGCATGGAGACGCGCATCAATGCCAGGAACCGGCGCACCATGTCGCTGTCGTTCATTCAAAGGCTGGCGATTTCGCGGGCATTCCTGCGCAATGCACCCATCATATTGCTGGATGAGCCGGCCAACCACCTCGACAAGGAGGGCGACGAGGCCCTGCTGCGGTTGATTGCCAAAAGCCGGGGCCAGAGCACGATCATCATGAGTTCAGCAAGGCCAAGCCACATGCGTTTGGCCGACAGGGTAATTGTTCTTAACGAAGGTGCGGTAATTGCACAGGGC
>JANMKJ010000411.1:0-5927 GCA_031371945.1 Rhodobiaceae bacterium | reverse complement strand
CAGTTGGCCCAGAGCACGACCGCAGCACCCAGTGCAAGAGCAAGGTAAGGCAGCATGCCGGCTTTGCGTTCGCCCATATCACCATCCTTGAGGCCTAACGCATCCAGCGCGCCCTTGGGGAACTTGCCCCCATCCTGCACGTAGTGGCGATAGTAGAAGACCGGGATGATGAGAGCCGCAAAGATGAGGCCCGCCCATAATGCGTTGGAGTAGCCCCACACCTTGGCACCGGCACCGAGGAACAGTGCGTTGACAAAGGCTAAGACGGTGTTGAGACCGATCAATGCAGCAGGCGCTTTCCACGGACGTGGAATGTGGCCCGAGTCAACACGGTGGATCCAGCCTGCATTGAGGTTGAGGAAGTTGAAGATGATGTAGCCCACGTTGGATATTGCCAGCACGTAGAAGTAGCCGGCAACGTCGGAAGCGAGCGCCAACAGGAACAGGTTGAACGCGAAATCCGTCCACATGGCCTTGGATGGTGCACCATTTTCGTTGGCAGTGCCGAGATAGCGCGGCAACCAGCCATCCTTTGATCCCTGGTACAGGGTGCGCGATGAACCCGCCATGGCCGTCATGATGGCCAAGAAAAGGGCGAGGATCATGAGGATCACGAAGAGTTGCGTGATCACGGGATGTCCGCCCACCATGTTGCCGAGTGCTTCGGCTATGCCGGTACCATCGACAATGCCTGTGGCCAACATGCCTTGTGGGCCCAGAACGCCCTGGAAGGCGAAGGGCACAAGGAAGAAGAACACGCAGCACAGCAGGCCCGAATAGAAGATGGCCTTGAACGTATCGGTTTTAGGGTTCTTGAGTTCGCTGGTGTAACATACGGCCGTCTCAAAGCCGTAGGTCGACCAGGCGGCAATGTACAGCGCACCCAGTATGAGTGTACAGCCACCGAGGTTCCAGGTGCCATCGACGCCGGAATAGGCAGCCGTTGGCGGCAGGAGGTTGGTGACATGGGCCGTATCGATGGCACCGGTCAGGATTGGCACGAGGCCAACCAGGAACAAGGGCACGAGCACAATGATGGCCAGTACCTTTTGGGCGCTGGCGGTTGAGGCAATGCCGCGGTGCTGGATCGCCAGCATGATCAGCATGAGGGCCGCACCGATGAGGAATGTTGCATTGAAATGCAATGCGCCAAGCCCCGGGATGTTGAAGGTCAGGAGTTCCCAGCCACGAATGGCAGGGGTACCCGCAGCGGTAACAGCTGCAATGGCATCAGCTGCCACCTTTCCCGCGTTGGCAGGATCCGCCAGCCAGGCAATGACTTCCGGTGAATTTTCAACAAACAGCGGAATGGGAAACAGGGCGTTGAGAATGTAGCCCGCAGCAATCGCGCAACCCAGTGACAGCACAGGGCTCCAGGCGAACCAGTTGCACCACACCGAAAGCGGGGCGATGAATTTTGAATAGCGCAGCCAGGCCGTTGCTCCGTAAACGGAGGTTCCGCCGGACTTGTTGCCAAACATGCCGGCCATTTCCGCATAGGTGAATGATTGCAGGAAGCCCATGATCATGGACACGATCCACACCACGAAGGCGAGTTTGCCCGCAACACCGGCGATGCCGCCGATCGAGAAGAGCACCAGCGGTGGTACACCGGCGGCCACCCAGAAGGCACCCTTCCAGTCTAACGCGCGGACGAGTTCGCCCGAGCCTTTTTCAGATGACATATTAATTTCCCTCCAAAATAATCCCCAAATTCGGAGCGGACACGACTCATTCTGCGAAAGCCGGCACCCACCCACAGAAAACATTTTTGAATGCTATTATATCGACGGTCAAGGGGAACTATGCGATGTTAAGTGCTCAATTATCAGCAGAATGGCGAAATTCCGACCCCCATGCTTTCCACCGCGCCCAAACCAAGCCTCATTCATCGTCCGGGTCTCAGAACTCTTGCCCCCGGGGTGGAAAGATACCTCGTAAGGGGGGCAGGTTCGACCGTCGTGGACGTCAAGTCGGGGGATGGCGTGCTGCTAACCGATGTGGAAGGTGGCCAGCGCTGCGAGATTGCTTTTTGTGACGGGGCCGGGCGGTTTGACGTCGGTGCCCTGGGTGCGCGTAGCAATGGCCATGGTGAAGGCCTCAATGCCCTCCTGGCCGTAAAAAACGAAAATACCCAGCGCACCCGAGGCGCACTGCAGCGACGCAACATCGACCTTGGCAAAGCGGAAACATTGGGAATTTTCGGATCAACTTCAGTTGCCGGTGCTTGCGCTGAATTCAAGGTTTCGCGCGATGGAGTATTGATCATTGCCGCTCCGGCCAATGCGATGGCTCCCGAAAACCAGGATACGGCCACCGATATTGAACTGCGCATCACCCGTGCAGACAGGCTTGTTACTATGGGAGACGCATTGCCGGAGCCCCTGGCCGACGCCTTGCAGGATTTCCGCATAAAGGCATCCACGGCATCGGCCTATCTGGTGCGGGCCGGGGAATATATCCAGGTGATCGACGTATCCGGCCGTCAGTGTACGGATTTTCAAGCACTTTCGGCGCGCAAGGTGGACAAGGGCCAAGACCTGGCCCTCGATTCCACCGTCACCCGCACATTGCTGGGTCGCAGTTATCCCATGCCTGGATTGCCTTCCAAATCCTTTGACCGGGAGTTTGAGCCCCTGATCGAAATCGTCCAGGATACGGTGGGGCGCCATGATGCCTTCGCGCTCGCCTGTACCTCGCGTTACTACGATGACATGGGCTATCCGGGCCATGTGAATTGCACCGAGAACTTCAACCATGCCCTCAAGCCCTACGGTGTTGCCCCGCGCAAGGGCTGGGAGGCTCTCAACTATTTCTACAACACCAACATTGACCACAACAACCAGCTTTACCTGGATGAACCCTGGTCGAGGCCAGGTGACTACGTGTTGATGCGGGCGCTTACCGACATCATTTGCGTGTCATCTTCCTGTCCCGATGACATTGACGCAGCCAATGGCTGGAACCCCACGGACATTCACATCCGCACCTATTCCGACAAACAGAAATTCCAACGCGCAGTGGTAACCCGCATGACACCAGAAGCCGAAGCCCAACTCACCAAGGAAACCGCATTCCATGCGCGGTTTGCCGGCCTTACGCGCAACCATGTGGAATACCGGGGCTACTGGCTGCCGTCGCGTTTCAACAATGATGGACCCATCGAAGAATACTGGGCCTGCCGCAAGGACGTGACGGTGACGGACCTGTCACCGTTGCGCAAATTTGAAGTGACCGGACCTGATGCGGAAGCGCTGCTGCAGTATTGCTGTACGCGCGACATTCGCAAACTGTCCGTGGGCCAGGTTGTCTATACCGCCATGTGTTATGACAACGGCGGCATGATTGACGATGGCACCGTATTCCGCCTGGGCCAGAATAATTTCCGTTGGATCGGCGGAGACGACTACAGTGGCCAATGGCTGCGCGAGCGGGCGGACAAGATGGGCTACAAGGCCTGGGTGCGGTCATCGACGGACCAGCTCCACAACATCGCCGTGCAGGGTCCCAAAAGCCGGGACCTGCTGAAGGATATCATTTGGACGGCCCCCGCCCAACCTGCGATAGGGGAATTGGAGTGGTTCCGTTTTGCGGTAGCGCGCATCGGCCATTTTGAAGGTGTGCCGATTGTCGTATCACGCACCGGCTATACGGGCGAACTCGGCTACGAGATTTTCTGCCACCCCAAAGATGCCGAAGCGGTATTTGACGCGGTTTGGGAAGCGGGCAAGAAGTATGGCTTGAAACCCATGGGACTCGAGGGGCTCGATATGGTGCGCATTGAGGCGGGCCTGATATTTGCCAATTACGAGTTCACATCCGAAACTGATCCGTTCGAGGCGGGCATCGGATTTGCCGTGCCGCTCAAATCAAAGCAGGATGATTTCATTGGCAAGCAGGCGCTGATCACCCGCAAGGAACACCCGCGCCACAGGATGGTCGGGCTAGATATCGATTCCAACGAAAGTGTTGGTCATGGGGATCACGTTTATATCGGCCGGGCGATTGTGGGCGTTATCACCAGTTCAATGCGCTCGCCGATTTTGGGAAAGAACATTGCGCTGGCGCGGATTGATGCCCTGCATGCGGAATTGGGAACCGAGATCGAAATCGGCAAGCTTGATGGCCAGCAGAAGCGGCTTCCGGGCCGGGTGGTGAAGTTCGCGCATTATGACCCGGAGAAGACACGGCCGCGCAGCTAAAACAATTCCTGCAATTTCTTGCGCATCACGCTTGCGTCCACGTCCACCCCCGTCCAATACTTAACGCCGATCACGCCCTGGTTCACCAGCATGCCGAGACCGTCGATGACACGGCAGCCGCGCTGTTCGGCGTCGCGGATGAGGTGGGTGCGGGGCGGGTTGGGAATGACGTCGGCCACCACGAGTGATTTCTGGAACGACGACGTATCTAAATCGAGTTTGGCATCAACGTCCGGGAAGAGTCCAATTGACGTGGCATTGACGAGAATGTCTGCAGCGCCGGGAACGGTGTAGGTGGTGTTCCATGGGGTGAGTTCGGCTTTCACCTTGGTCTTGCTGTTCAAGAGATCAACCAGCGTCTGGCCGCGCTTGGGATCACGGTTTACGATGATGATGCGTTTTGCCCCGGCCAGTGCGAGTTCCACGCCGATGGCGCGGGCGGCCCCGCCGGCGCCAAACATGATTATGGTTTTGCCATTGGGATCAATCACCTCTGCCAAAGACTGGAGAAATCCCTTGCCATCAGTGTTTTCACCAATGAATTTTCCGTCGCGCAACACGGCGCAATTCACAGCACCCATGACGGCGGCGGATTCGCCCAAGCCATCAAGATGTTGAATGACACTCACCTTGTGGGGAATCGAGCAATTGAAACCGATCCAGCCCATGGCGCGCGCGCCCTTTACAGCGTCACCCAACAGCTCCGGCGGCACTTCGCAATTGATATAGCGAATGTCGAGGCCGTGGTGGCGGTAGGCCGCTTCGATCATGGCAACGGTGGGATTTTCCTTGGCTCCTTCGGAAAATGAACCGGTGAACCTGCTCAGGAAATTATGGGCCATGGGACTTGCCTCAACTGTTTTTCAAATAGGTTTCCATTGAATCATCAAGTTCGTCTTTCCACGGGGTGTGATGCTTGGGCGACATGGTTCCCGTCATCAACGAACGGTAGCCCTTGTTGCGATAACCCATGATGTCTGCGGCCTTGTCATGTTCCCATTCCATGAAGGTGCGATTAACGCCTTCCACGTCGAAGGAGGGATAATCCGTGGCGGCGATGAGCTCTTTCACATAGTCGCCCTGGAACCAGATCATCTGCTCGGCATTTTCAAGCTTCTCCTCGCGCTTGCGCCAAGCCTTGGAATTTTTCTTCATGACATCGAGCTTCGGTAGTTTGATGCGGCCGAGTATAACGTCGCGGGCAAACCAGGCCTGGGCATCAAACATGTTGAAGGTATAGAACTGGTCCTGCATGCCGATGTACATGAGCTTTGGATTGGCCTCCCATACGATTCCTTTGTATAGGTCAAGCGGCCACAGGCGGTTGGCGGTCTTGAGGCGCAGGTCTTCCGCCAGAAACGGAAAATGATGCTGGTAACCGGTGCACAGGATGATGGCGTCAATGTCCTTGGTCGAACCATCCTTGAAGTGGGCGGTCTTTCCCACCAGCTTCTGCAGCTGCGGGCGTTCCTCGAAATTTGATGGCCAGGCAAAACCCATGGGCTTGGTGCGGTAGGTGGCGGTCACCGAGCGTGCGCCGTATTTCCAGCACTGGGAGCCAATGTCTTCGGCCGAGTAGCTGCGGCCCACGATAAGCACGTCCTTGCCCTTGAACTCGAGGGCGTCACGGAAATCATGGGCATGCATGACGCGGCCATTGAAGGTGTTGATGCCTTCGAAGAAGGGCACCTGCGGGGTCGAGAAGTGGCCGGAGGAGCAGATCAC
>JANMKJ010000360.1:0-3520 GCA_031371945.1 Rhodobiaceae bacterium | reverse complement strand
GATAGTTTCCTGCCCCCACCGCACAGGTGAGATTCAGGTTTGGAAAATTTGCCAGGAGGTATTCGCTCCCGGCTTCAAACTCCAGGCAGCCGCCAAATGAGAGTTTGTAGCGCAAGGTAACGGTGCAGCCGTGCACCGCCGCACCCGCTTCGAGCGTGGAATCCGATAACTGCCGCGGCGAAAACCGCAGCATTTTTCTAACCATCACCGACTCGTCTTTGGCCCATCCCGGAGCTGCAAGCAAATTCAAGCCAAGGTTTGTAAGGCACAGAAACGGGAAACTGGCAGCAATTGAACCATTGTTTTTAAGGTATATTTCCACCAGGCATTGGCCCCGTGACGCGTGGGAAAGGGAGCGTTCAAACCTGAGCTGGTAAAAGAGTTGGATCTGGGATTCGTCATTGATTGAATCGGTCGCGGATGCGCGGTTTCTATCCATGTTCAGAGCTACCCCAGTGTCGCCGCTCGCAAAGCAATTTTTACGAGTGGATATCGAATTTTGACAACTTTAGGGCGAAGCCCTCTCGATAGAGATAACAAACAAGGTAAACAACCTGTGACGATCTACCAGATGGTGGCGGGTCGGTCAGGACGGAGCGACTGGAACCTTTGGGCGACAACAACGTTGTAGTTGGAATCCACACACGAAAGAGATGCCGATGGATGATGCCAAGCTGGAAGCTGATGGCAAAGCTGACAAAACGTGGGGATGAATTCAAAACACTATCGTCGGGGGATGGTCTGTATCACTGAAGGAACTCAACATGAGCAACTCTACACTTATCATCATTTTACTTGTCGCGATTTTTGTCTTTGGTGGCGGATTCTACGGCCGAGGACGCTGGTACTGAGCTACGGTTGAGGCAAAGGGGATTGAGTCATGCAAATTCCACTTAGGCTTCTGGGCATTGTCGTGGGGCTGGCCGCCATCGTTGGTCTGGGTCTCCAGAGTGCCCGCGCCGATAGCGGCAGAATTTCACTCAAGATCTACAAGGCCGGCTGGTTCATCGGTGGTTCTGGCGGCAGTGGCACGCTTTCCTTCAAGGGCCGCAAGTATAGGCTGGGGGTTGGCGGCATTGATTATGGCTTGGTGTTCGGGGGTTCGAAGACGGTGCTGCACGGTCAGGTGAGCCACATCGGACGGGCGTCCGATGTTGAGGGTGTCTATGGCGCCGTCGGCGCGGGTCTTGCAGTCGGACGCGGTACGCGCGCTATTGTGCTTACCAACCAGAAGGGGGCGGTTCTGGAGCTTTCGGGACGGCAGAGCGGGTTGATGTTGAACGTCGATCTAAGCGGGTTAGCGCTCACGATAAAATAGAATAGCTGAGTTCGGGCATTGTTCGGCATATTTGAAGGGATATTATTTTGAATAATTCACTCGTGACTGGATTTTTCGCTTTAGTCATTGCGACGACTTCATCAACTATTGCTTTTGCTCAATCAAGCGCCAACGTCGGCGTCCTGAGTTGCACTGTTGAGGGTGGGATAGGTTTGATCCTGGGATCTTCCAAAGAAATGGAGTGCAATTTTGTTCCCATCGACGGCAGCGAACCCCAACACTATAGTGGAAGTGTCGGGAAGCTGGGCCTCGATATTGGCATTACCAACGAAAGCTATATCAGCTGGCAGGTGATTGCTTCAGGAAATTTGACACCCGGATCATTGGCAGGCAGCTATGCTGGGGCGTCGGCTCAAGCCACCGCGGGAGTGGGACTTGGTGCGAACATACTCATTGGCGGCTCGGATGAATCGATAACCCTTCAACCATTAAGTGTCCAAGGCCAGACTGGTCTCAATCTCGCAGTAGGCATTGGCACAATGAAGTTGAACTACGCCGAATAACCTGAACATCCAGGCTCTGCGATAGCAGCAGCGAACGGCCAGATGATCGCTTTATCCTTTTACGCCGCCCAGCAGCACGCCTGTGTCAATGAAGCGTTGTAGGAAGACGGCCGCGATGATAGCCGGAATGATCATGACGAGCATGATGGTGGCCTCCCCCCACATTTCGGCAAATACCGGTAAGGTTTGCGCCTTGGTAAGGGTCAAGGAAACTGCGAAGATATATTCATTCCAGTTGAGGATAAAACAGAGCAGTGCCGTGGCAGCAAGGCCGGAACGGGTCAATGGCAAAACGATCTCCCAAAAGATGCCGAAGCGGGTAGCACCTTCAAGAATGGCCGATTCTTCCAGCTCGGCGGGAAGTCCAGTAAAGAAATCATACATGAGCCAGACGACGATGGGGAGGTTGGCTACCGCATAAACAATAATCAATGCCGTTACCGAGTCGAAAAGTCCAACCGCTTGAAAGACCATGTAAAAGGGAATGGCAACGACCATGGGCGGCAGGATGCGCTGAGAGATGAGCCAGAACAGGATGGCGCCATTGCCAACCGTTGCCGTGAAATGTTTGCCCAGGCTGCGGGCTAAAAAGAAGAACAGGGCTAGTGCTACGACAAATGAAAGATACCAAGGCACACCAAGATAGCTGGTCGTCACAATCATGCAGAAACAGAGCACGACGAATGCGACGATGTTTCCGGCCTTCGGCTTATATCTAATGCGCGCCAGGCCATAGGCGGCCATGCTGCCAATGATGATACTCAGGGCCGTAGCACTTATGCTCGTGACAAGCGAATTGGTGAAAGCCAGAGAAATCAAGCAGATCTGTGGCTCCATCGGATCAATATGCACAAGTGGCGACAAGACATAGGCTACCGCATTGTGAATCAATACTGGCAGCTGCCGGGCGATGGCATAGGCATTGCAATTGGGGTAATAGTTGAACATGCCCCGCCAGACATCCAGTGTTGGCTGAAAATCGACGAACGGAATATATTGAGGTTCATTCTTGACAGTATCTGTTCCCTTGAATGCCGAGATGGCAAGCCAATAGGTCGGAAAAATCACAAAGGCTGACCAGAATATCAATATGGTATAGGTAAAGGCCGCACCAACCAGCGACATTTTTCCGACGGAGGGTTCGAAAAGGCGTTCACGCAAGGATCTTGAAATGCCAAATCTAGACGGCTTCTGGTCCATCCGGTTTGTCTTTCACGTTGTTTCGGCGACGTGTGAATGGTTTCAGTTCGAAAGCATAGCACAAAACTAGTCGTCGATAAAATGACGCCGGCTGAGATCATTTGCAGCATCAGAGGTGCTGATGGCTGTACAGATTAGACCTGAACCGGCAACAGGTTCTGATGTGCCCTTGTGGGCCAGGCGTCAACTTAAGATAGCCCCCTACCAGTTGATGGCTAGGGCATTTTTGCCAGATTCGCACTTTCTGCTAACTTATGAAAAGTGGTGGAGCCAGACGGAATCGAACCGACGACCTCTTGCATGCCATTTTATTTTCGGGGCTGTGATCGAGTTTAATGATCCTAGATCATCTTTGAAAAGTCTATCATATTCAATAGTTTAGGCTGGAAGCAGTTTATTTTTCTGCCCGACTGGTTTACCCCAACATGGTCACCATCTGGTCACCAAGTTCAACGGGTAACGATTTGAATAAAAATAA
>JANMKJ010000341.1:0-7650 GCA_031371945.1 Rhodobiaceae bacterium | reverse complement strand
GTGGCATCGGTGGTTCTCGACAACGCGCATTTTCCGGAGGTGATGGATGAAGATCCTGTTCAACGGCGAAGGGCATGAGGTGCAAGGTGAAACGCTTTCCACGGTACTGTCCGAACTAGGATTTGCAGGGGCACTTGTTGCCACGGCGATTAACGGAACTTTTGTGCCCAAAGTGGCGCGCGATCTCACTTTATTAAAACCGGGGGATGCCATTGAAGTGGTGGCACCGCTGCAAGGGGGCTGAATCATGAATCTTTACGGATGTGAACTAAACTCACGTTTGCTTCTAGGTACGGGACACTATCCGTCACCTGTCATATTAAGCGAGGCAATCAAGGCGGCGCGGGCAGGGGTAGTCACCGTTTCATTGCGGCGCGAGTCGGGAACCCAGCGATCGGGGCAGGTGTTCTGGTCACTCATTCGCGACCTCGGTGTAAGGGTGTTGCCGAATACGGCGGGCTGCCACTCGGTCAAGGAGGCAGTCAGCACGGCGCATATGGCCCGCGAGATATTCAATACCGCGTGGATCAAGCTGGAGGTGGTGGGAGACCACGACACGCTGCAACCTGATGTTTTTGCAACTGTTGAGGCTGCACGGGTTCTCGCCGAAGAAGGTTTCGATGTGTTCCCCTATACGACTGAGGACTTGTCAGTGGCGGAGCGATTGCTGCAAGTGGGATGCAGCGTGTTAATGCCGTGGGGTGCGGCAATCGGATCGGGTCGCGGTCTCAATAACATATATGGCTTGCGCAGTCTGCGGGCACATTTTCCTGGAGTTCCCCTGATCATTGACGCGGGGCTTGGGCTACCCTCCCATGCGGCAGCAGCAATGGAACTGGGATTTGACGCGGTATTGCTTAACACGGCTGTTGCCACGGCAACGGATCCTGTTGGGATGGCCAGTGCTTTTGCAAAGGCCGTAGAGGCGGGCCTTGCAGGCTATCTCGCTGGTCCGATGGAACCGCGCGACATGGCGGTGCCGTCAACGCCTGTGATGGGAAAGGCGGTGCTGTGATGGTGCTGGCCAGGTTTTATCCCATTGTTGATGACGTGAGCTGGATTGTGCGCCTGGTGCCACTTGGCGTGCGGTTGGTGCAGCTTCGCATCAAGGAGTCCAGCGACGGCAATATCGGACGCCAGCTGCGCGAAGCCCGAGCTGTTTGTTCGGCTCATGGGGCGCAACTGGTGGTCAATGACCACTGGCGGATTGCGATCGAGGAGGGGTGTGATTTCGTCCATCTCGGCCAGGAGGATATCGAGAAAACGGACTTCGTTGCGTTTCGCAAGGCAGGTTTGAAACTGGGCGTAAGTACCCACACCCACCGTGAACTTGAGCGGGTTCTGCCTTTGAAACCTGACTATGTGGCACTGGGTCCAATTTTTGCGACGCGGTTGAAGCCCATGCGTTATGCGCCGCAAGGACTGGTCCGGCTGGCCGAGTGGAAGCGCCTGATTGGCGATATTCCGCTGGTGGCAATTGGAGGGCTGACCGTGGAGCGTGGTTACTGCGCTCTGCTGGCGGGAGCCGATATTGTTTCTGTCGTGACGGATGTGACACGCAATCTGGAGCCGGAGAGACGCGTGCTTGAATGGTTGGCAATTACCCGGCGATGACAATTGCATCTCTGCCAGCCGTACTTGTAATAGCCGGCTCTGATTCGAGTGGTGGTGCGGGACTGCAGCGGGATTTGCGGGTACTCGGGGAATTCGGAGTTCGTGCAGTGACCGCTATCACGGCAGTGACAGCCCAATCGGATAAAGATGTGAAAGCATTGCTTGTGTTGCCGCCTGATCTGATCGGCGGGCAAATTTCGGCGGCACTCGATACGTGCCGTGTCGGGGCGGTGAAAATCGGCATGCTTGGCGATGCGGCAACAGTGGTGGTGGTTGCCGATTGTCTGGCGCGTATGCCTGGCGTTCCGATTGTGCTTGATCCGGTTTTGCAGTCGACTTCTGGGACAGTGTTGCTCGATTCCGCCGGACAGCAAATGATGCTTTCGCGGCTGCTACCAATGGTTACTCTGCTGACACCCAATTTGTTGGAACTTGCCCAGTTGTTCGGTGATCGCAGTGAACGGATTCTGGACCGTGGTCCGCAAGCGATACTGCTTAAAGGTGGCCATGGCGAGGGTGCGCAGTCGATTGACTTGCTGCTTGAAGCTGGGCGGGAGCCTGTCGAGCTTGCATCGCCACGCTTACCTGTGGCGATGCGGGGGACGGGCTGTGCACTTTCTACTGCGATCGCAGTCGAATTGGCGAAGGGCAATTCACTTGAAAAATCTTGCCGGGTTGCGAAGGATTATGTTTGGACACTGCTTCGCGGCTGTGAGGTAGGCTAATTCACGATTGTCTTTTGCAGCGCCTTGATGCGTTTGGCCAGGGAGATCACGTTGGTGATGCCGCGCTTGGGCGGTGTGTCGCTCGGCTTTTCAACAGCCGGCGCCAGCCCTGCATTTTCGGGCCAGACTTCTTCGAGACGCTTGAGTTCGTCCTGCAAATGGTTGGCGGCCAACTCAGCGGCAACAATCTTGGTTTCGAGGACTTCCGTTTTAAACGAGGTGCTGTCAGCGGGCTTTACCAGAATGCCGTTGGCTGCAGATGGTACCTCGACTGGGCCTCCCTCGCGTTGCTTAGAAATTTCATCGGATAGGGAGGTGAGTTCGTTGATGCGGCTTTGCAGGCGGTCCTGGGTGGGATCAAGAGTGGGGACAAGTTCCGGCACCTTGGTGAACGCTGCGATTTCCTTTTCCCTGTCAACCAGGGTTGCTTTCAATGAACTGATGATTTCATGGAGCGTTGCAATTTCGCGGCTGTCATCGGCAAGCTTGGCGTCACGGATGGCTATTTCCTGCATCAAGGTTTCAAACCGGTTGCGGTGGCGAGAAACTTCGGCCGCCAGTTCGGCACCGCGCAATTTCATTTCGTCCACACGCAGCTCAAGTTTTTTGGCCATCATGGCATGGTCCGCACGCAGTCGGTCACGATCGGTTTGCAACTCGGCAACTGTGGATGGCACATTGCGCATGGCACGCTTGGCACCGATGCGGAGTGCCAGCTTCCAAGCCAGCCTGCCAATGATCAGGGCCAGGAAGGCTGCTACGGCAAAACCCAAAACGATCAGCATCAGGGTCTCGGATTGAGACATGGCGGTCCTCGCATTAACACCGGCCGCTTTTGACGCTTACCCACAGCAAAATTATGGCCAATCCGGGATATTACCGACTAACTCCGCCGCTGGCCATTAAATTATTCAGGAGTTTTGGGGCTCAGAAAGGGTTCCAGGTGGAGCGCTTGGAATACTTAAGATAGCCAATGTTGGCACCCAGCCTTGCACCAACACCGGTCCGGATGGGAGCGAGAATGATGTCCTGGTTCCTCTGGAAATTGACGCCCAGACCGCCCACGAAATAGGCCGAACCTTCAATCCCTACAAAGCGCTCATAGAGATCTCGGGGCGAGGTCGAATTATACACAAGCGTCAACGTACGTGAGCCATTGCCACCGAAATCAAAGCCAACGGAAGGTCCTTGCCAGTAGATTTTCTGGGTGATGCCATCCTTGTAATAGATGGTGCCTTCGCCGAAGCGCAGGCCGCCCACGAAAGCTCCGGCACCCTCTTCGCCGACAATATAGGCCGTAGGTTCACCCTGGCTCTGGAAGACGTATTCCACGGCTTCACTGAGACCGCGACTGGTTTTGCCGAAAAACTGGTGGCCCGAGGATACGATTTCCTCGGTGGTAAATGTCTTAGGTGCCTTGGAAACGCTACTGGTGGTTTGTGCCACGGCACCAATGGAAGCAGTTGCCAGACACAGGCTCAAGGCCAGGCCAAAAGACCTCAGGATTTTGCTTTTCATCATACTACCTCGTTTACGCTCATTCTCGGGGCTCCTATGTGCTCCAATTGGGGCGCCAGTGGGCCTCGATGCCATCAACCTGTAAAACTAGCGGACGAGGGCTTACGAGATGGTTAATATTTTACAAATTCATGCAGCACTGGCGATGAAACCAGGGTTGTCAAAGCCTCGATCATGCTTGCCATAGCATAGAGGCTGGCCGTCGCTGTTTGTCACCTTGCCACCGGCGGCCAGCAGCACGGCATGGCCTGCGGCCGTATCCCATTCCATGGTGCGGCCGAAGCGCGGGTAAAGGTCCGCCTCGCCGGCCGCAATGAGGCAGAACTTGAGTGAAGAGCCGGCAGAAACGAGCTTGGCTACCTTCACGGTTTTGAGATAATCATCCGTTGCCACGTCGCGGTGGCTGCGGCTGGCCACGACAACTGCGCCATCGTTGGGGCAGGGGCGCACGCCGAGCTTTTTCCAGTCGATGGAACCATCACGGGCCACCCGGCCCTCGGCGGCACCCGTTGACCTCTCCCCCCAGAAGATGCGGCCAATGGCGGGAGCGTAGACCACGCCGAGCACCGGCAGGCCATTTTCGATGCGGGCTATGTTGACGGTGAATTCGCCATTGCGGGAGACGAATTCCTTGGTGCCATCAAGAGGATCGACAAGGTAAAAGCGATTGGCAACCTGCGGGATTCGACCGGCTGAGGCAGCTTCCTCTGAAATGACCGGGGTTGCGGGATCGAGTGAGGCAAGACCGGCCAGGATGATCTTTTCGGCGGCCTCGTCAGCCTCTGTTACAGGCGACAGATCGTGCTTGGCATGGGCGGTGAAATCGGTTGCGTAAATCGCCATGATCTCACGGCCAGCCAGAAGGGCAAGGCTGACAAGGGCTTTGGTCTCGGTAGATGGGGTCACAATCGGGCTATCCACGTCCAGTTACGCGGTCTCTATGGGCGCAGTGGGGCCAAATCGTCAATGCAGTATATTTTTTGAAGTCTTGCTAAAAGAAACAGGCACGAATCACTTTATGGGGCCCCCATGTCTGACCTTTCACGCATTTCCGATCTCGATCTTGCGGCCCTCCTGTGCAGCCGGGTTTGCCATGACGTGATATCCCCGGTGGGTGCCATTGCCAACGGGCTGGAGCTCTATGACGATCCGGAGATGGATGAGGAAACCAAGGCCACGGCACTGGACATGATCCGTTCTTCCGCCAAGACGGCGGGTGCAAAACTCAAGTTCTGCCGCATCGCCTTTGGTGCTGCAGGTTCAGCCGGCGCACTCATTGATCTTACGGAAGCCGGAGAAGTAGCCAAGGGATTTGTGGGCGATGAGAAGGTCAAGCTGGACTGGCAGGCGCCGCGGGAAAACCGCCCGAAACAGCAGGTAAAGCTTATTCTCAACATGTTACTTTTGGCGATGGCTGGAATACCCCGGGGTGGCACTGTCACGGTAGCTGCCAACGGTGACCACCTGTCAGTCCGGGCCGCGGGCGAGCGGGCAAAAATTTCAGAGCCCCTGGCAGAAGTTATTGCAGGCACCGCTGATCTGTCCTTGCTTGATGCCCGATTGGTGCAGCCCTATTACTCCAAGCAACTGGCGGCCTCTGCAGGACTTATTCTCTCCATGGAGATGGACGGCGACGATGTCCTGGTGCAGGCCCAGGCTGTCCAGGCCTCCATTTAAGGGTTTAGCAACCTTCATTTGAAACATGGGATTCACCATGGTGACCCCATGTGTTGCAATTTCATACACCCCTTGATTGCGGGTTAACCAGCAAACCACGCCCGGCGTCGTGGCTAAAATTTAACCTAATCGCGAAACCCTTCCGTTAACGCCACACGCTATGCATGTGGCATCTTACTAACTGGGGAATACCAAATGCCAACTTACAAAGCCAATCCTAAGGGCGAGACCGTCTATGGGTCTGAATTCGCTGACTTCATTTACGGAGACAAGGGAGACGACATCCTTTATGGCCTTGGTGGCAATGATGAGATCTATGGTGCGGCCGGCAATGATAGCCTGGTTGGTGGTGCTGGAGCAGACAAGCTCGACGGTGGCGACGGCACCGACACGGTAAACTATTTCAACTCACTCGCAGCAGTTTCGATCAGTCTTCTGGCAGGCAGCGGCATTGGTGGCGATGCCCAGGGCGACACGTTCATCTCGATTGAAAATCTCGTTGGATCGAATTTCAATGATGTAATCGTGGGCAACGCCGGTGCCAACACTCTGATGGGCCTGGCAGGTGATGATGTACTGGCCGGTGGCGCCGGTGCCGACTTACTCTACGGCGGCGATGGCGTTGATATAGCCGATTACGTGACATCCAGTGCAGGCGTTACGGTCAACCTGGCAACGGGAACAGGCCTTGGTGGAGACGCCCAGGGAGACACGCTCAATACCATTGAAAATATCATGGGATCGGCATTCAATGATGTACTCATTGGCAATGCCGGTGCCAATGCACTTTACGGGCTTGCTGGCGACGACGTGCTAACAGGCGGCGCAGGTGGCGATACACTGGACGGCGGCAACGGCATCGATACGGCGGATTACGCTGCATCTACAGCAGGTGTGACGGTCAACCTGGCGGTGCCCAACAACTGGTTCAATCCCACGACCTATGGCGGCGATGCTGCGGGAGACTTCCTGACCAACATCGAAAATGTCAATGGCTCGGCATATAATGATGTGCTGACAGGCGACGCCAAGGCAAATACGCTGTCGGGCGGTGCGGGAAATGATGCGCTGTCCGGTGGTGACGGCGATGACAGGCTCATCGGCGGTCTGGGTGCCGACGCTCTGATTGGTGGCGCAGGTATTGACGTTGCCGACTATGGTGCTTCGGCAGCTGGTGTGACAGTCAACCTGGCAACGGGCGTGGGAACGGGTGGAGATGCCCAGGGCGATACACTCAAAACAATTGAAAATATTACGGGATCGGCATTTGCCGACACGCTAACGGGTGATGCGAACGCAAACACCTTAATTGCCGGTGCCGGCAACGACTATGTCGATGGCAATGAAGGCAACGACGTGATCTATGGCGGTGATGGCGACGATACGCTGACCGGCAACTATGGCACTGACAAGATGTATGGCGAAGCCGGGAATGACACGTTCCTTGCCGAATGGGACGAGGGCAACGGCGACTATTACAATGGTGGCGATGGCATCGATACCTACAAGATTGATGGCACGATTTTCCAGAACTATGCGCTGCAGATCGATCTTGCGACGGGCACCAGCCAGTACCACGATACCTTCATCAGCGTTGAAAACCTGATCGGTGCTTCTGCCAATGACGCATTCTATGGCGATGCGGGCCGCAACCAGCTGTGGGGCCGGGGTGGCGATGATGTGCTTGATGGCCGCGGCGGCAACGATGATGTCTTCGGTGAAGATGGCAACGACAGTCTAGCTGGCGGGGCCGGTGCAGACAAAATTGATGGCGGTAGTGGTGTAGACACGGCCGACTACAGCACTTCGCAACAGGGTGTGACCGTCAACCTGGCAACGGGAACAGGCCTTGGCGGAGACGCACAAGGTGATACCCTGGTTGCGATTGAAAATGTGATCGGTAGTGCTTTCAACGATAGACTTGTTGGCGATGCTGGAAACAACATGCTTGACGGTGGGGCCGGAAACGACGCACTTGCAGGCGACGCTGGTGCCGATGCCCTCATCGGTGGCGCTGGCATTGATACGGCGGATTATGCGAATTCAGCAGCTGGTGTGACAGTCAACCTGGCAACGGGGGTGGGAACGGGTGGAGATGCCCAGGGTGATACGCTCA
>JANMKJ010000329.1:0-2585 GCA_031371945.1 Rhodobiaceae bacterium | reverse complement strand
ATGATGATACACCGGGCTCAAGTGGCGAACTCATACTGCTCGAGATCAACACCCAGCCCGGCATGACGGGCACGTCGCTCGTGCCAGAACTTGCGGCCCATGCGGGGCACAGTTATGAGGATTTTGTGACATGGATGGTCAACGACGCGTCGGTGAACCGATGACGCGGGGTAATTCCAGGTCGCGACAGTCAAGCTGGTCAGATGCGTTGGCGTTTGGCCAAACAAGGCGGGCCCGGTTTGCGGCGCGGACCAGTGCAGTTCTGTTTCTGGGCCTGACCATCATGCATGCCATTCTTGTTGGAGGATACCTCGATTATCCCAGCAGCCCATGGCTGCGCGTTCCCGGCAAGCTTTCCAGTTTTGTTGGCATGGCGGCCGATGACATCCGCATCAACGGGCTGGTTCATCAGGAACCCGAAACCGTTCTCGCCGCCCTCGGGGTCAAGCCCGGCGGCAGCCTCGTTGGGTTTGATGCCGCCAATGCCAAGGCGTTTTTGGAAGACCTGGACTGGGTTGCCTCGGCCAAGGTGCAGCGGTTGTTTCCCAACCAACTTGAAATTTCGGTGGTCGAACGGGTGCCTTTTGCGGTTTGGCAGCGGGCTGGCTCGTATTATGTCATCGATGAATCCGGTTCAGCCATGAGCAATCTGGCGCCGGGTTCGATGACCTCGCTGCCGCTCGTAACTGGCGAAGGTGCGCAAACTGAGGTCAAAGAACTTGTTAACCAACTGGAAGCCTCTCCTGATTTATTGTTGAAGCTGAAAGCCGCGGCCCGGGTTGGGCAGCGGCGGTGGAATTTATATCTCGACAACGGCATTACTGTTCTTTTGCCTGAGAACGATGTGGCGGCGGCACTGGCGCAATTGCAGGTGCTGGAGGGTCGCCAGCATCTGCTTTCAAAGGGTGTAACGAGCGTGGACTTGCGGTTTTCGGGGCGGTTAATCGTGGCAATTGCCCAGATTAACGATGCCGCGGCTGACATGTCCACGGCGACGTTGGGCAAGGCGAACTAGTTTCGGTGTGTAAGAAAGTGCTGGGTTATGACAGTGGTGCAGTTACATGGAAAGTCTCAGGGGAGACATACGACGTCTGACCGGCGCAATATTTTTGCCGCACTGGATATCGGCTCGTCGAAGATTTCCTGCCTGATCGCTGAAACACTCCCTGCCAAGCACAAGATGCCAGGCGGCAACGAACGGGCCTCGCTTCGGGTTTTGGGCCTTGGGCACCAGCTCTCACGCGGAGTAAAAGCCGGGGCCATTGTCAATGTTGACGACGCCGAACGCGCCATCCGCCTGTGCGTGGACCAGGCCGAACGCATGGCACAACGGTCTATTTCAGAAGTTTACGTGAACGTGTCCGGCGGGCGCCCGCAATCCACCAGCTTCAAGGGCTACTGCACCATTCTTGGCAATGCTGTATGCCCGCGCGACGTGGATAACGTCATTGCATCGGCGGTTGCCCAAATCGCCCCGGCACGGCGCACGGTTTTGCATCTCGCACCCATCCAGTACCAGCTTGACCACGCCAAGGGCATTGCGGCACCACTTGGCATGCATGGCGAATCCCTCAGTGTTGATCTCGGGGTTGTCACGGCAGAGTCGGCGCATCTGCGCAACCTGGCCCTTGCCATTGAGCGCGCCCACCTGAGCGTGAGCGGTTACGTCATTGCGCCTTACGCTGCAGGCAAGGCCGTGTTGGCAGAAGATGAAATGGCGCTCGGCACCACGCTCATTGAAATGGGTGGCGGTACCACGGGCATCTCCATCTTCCACGAAGGCAGCCTGATATTTGCCGACAGCATACCGGTTGGCGGCATGCATGTGACAAATGACCTGGCGCGTGGACTTTCAACCACGGTGGCCCATGCCGAGCGCATGAAGAATTTATGGGGCAGTGCGCTATCTACCAGTACGGACGACCGGGATATGCTGTCAGTACCTTTGCTCGGCGAACGCGGCGTTGATACGGTTCACAAGGTGCCGCGGTCCACGTTGACCAGCATTATCCGGCCCCGCATCGACGAAATATTTGAAATGGTGCGCGAGCGTATAGGCCAAAGCGGCATGTCACACCTGGGTGGGCAACGTGTTGTTCTGTCGGGCGGTGCCAGCCAACTTGCAGGAGTCCGCGAAGTGGCAGCTCACTGGCTGGACAGGCAAGTTCGCCTTGGAACGCCCAGTCCGTTGGCAGGACTGCCAGATGCTGGTCGCAACCCTACGTTTTCCGTGGCCCTTGGCCTTTTGGCCTATGGCTTGAAGCCCGATGCCCACTGCGCAATGCCGGCCCGGGCGGCCGCCAGCCTGGCGCAGGCCCAGCAGGGCTATGTCAAACGGGTTGGCCGCTGGATTGCCGATAGTTTTTAATAATTTAGCAAAATCGGACATTTAACGCCAAATAGGCGCTATCAGGCACTTTTGTGTTGGTTTGACTCATCTTGAATTGAAAATTAATTACTGTTGACGGGCTTGGTTAGCGGGTTGTTAACCATTTGTTATTGTTTGGGTAAGAAAGATGGCGAGGGGAAATCAATTCCGGAAGCTGTCATGACAATCAATCTGAACATACCGAACCTCTCAGAAC
>JANMKJ010000327.1:0-5016 GCA_031371945.1 Rhodobiaceae bacterium | reverse complement strand
GCTGCCCTTATCCCGATTATTGAAGGTGCCGGCGGTGCGGTAGGAAGTTGGAGCGGCAGTGTTGTCGCAGAAGGTGGCAACATCATCTGCGCCGGGTCCGCCCGGCTTCTTGCGGAAGCCATCGAGGTGATGTCATCATGAGCCAACTCAAGTCATGGCCGGATCTTGCTGCGTCCCTCATCAACGTGGCTGCGGCGCGCGCCCCCGCCGACATGGTCATTAGAAATGGCCGCTGGGTCAACGTTCATTCCGGGGAAATCATCGCGCAAACCGACATCGCCATTGTTGGCGGCCGCTTTGCCTATGTAGGCCCTAATGCCTCACCGATGATCGGCGAGAACACCACCGTCATTGATGCCAATAACCGCTACCTCGTGCCCGGCCTGTGTGATGGCCACATGCATGTGGAAAGCGGCATGGTGACGGTGACCGAATTTGCCCGGGCCGTTATACCGCACGGCACCACATCCATGTTTATCGATCCCCATGAAATTGCCAATGTGCTTGGCGTCAAAGGCGTTCGCCTCATGCACGACGAGGCGATGGCGTTACCGGTGAATGTTTTCGTGCAAATGCCGAGCTGCGTGCCAAGCGCTGAAGGGCTTGAAAATTCCGGCGCTACCATTACGCCGGAAGACGTCGAAGTTGCCATGACCTGGCCCAACATTGTGGGCCTTGGCGAAATGATGAATTTTCCAGGAGTTGCCAGTGGCGATCCCAAGATGCTGGCAGAAATTGCCGCCACTCAAAGGGCGGGAAAAACCGTAGGCGGCCATTATGCCTCGCCGGATTTAGGTTATCCGTTCCATGCCTATGCCGCAGGAGGCCCTGCCGATGACCACGAGGGCACCAATGTCGATGATTGCATTGCCCGCGTGCGGCTTGGCATGCGCGCCATGCTCCGGCTCGGATCCGCCTGGTACGACGTGGCCGCCCAGATCAAGGTAGTTACCGAGCGTCGGATTGACTCCCGCAATATCATTCTGTGTACGGATGATTGTCACTCGGGCACGCTGGTTTATGAAGGCCACATGAACCGCGTGGTGCGCCACGCCATCGCCCAAGGCTTAAATCCCATCACCGCAATTCAAATGGCAACCCTCAATACTGCACAGCATTTCGGCCTTGAACGCGAGTTGGGATCGATAACGCCGGGCCGCCGCGCCGATGTCATCTTGACGTCGGACCTCACCACACTTCCCATCGAAATTGTGATCGCCCGGGGTGTGGTCCTGGCTGAAAATGGCAAGCTGGTGCAGGAGCCACCCAAATTCGACTATCCGGATTTTGCCCGCAACACCGTTCATGTCGGCCGCAAGATCACTGCAGTGGATTTTGAAATAGCCGCTCCCACCGGTGCCAACAAGGTTGAAGCGCGTGTTATCGGTGTCGTTGAAAACCAGGCACCGACCAAGGCCCTGCAGCGGGCGCTCAATGTAAAATCGGGCCTTGTTGAAATGGACCGCGAAGCTGACGTTTGCCAGATCGCCATCGTTGAACGCCACAGGGGCCTAGGTACCGTGGTCAACGCCTTTGTCTCCGGCTTCCGTTACAAAGTCGACTGTGCCGTGGCCTCGACCGTGGCCCATGACAGCCATCACATCATCATCGTGGGCACCAACCATGCCGACATGGCGCAGGCCGCAAATACCCTCAGCGAGATTGGTGGTGGCGTTGTGGTCGTGAGCAAGGGACGGGAACTCGCCCGCATCGAACTGCCAATTGCCGGCCTGATGTCAGATGAACCCGCCGAGACCGTTGCCGCCAAGGCGGAAAAAATGGTGGCGGCCATGAAGGCCTGTGGCTGCACCCTCAATAACGCTTTCATGCAGCACTCGCTGCTGGCGCTGGTCGTCATCCCGGAACTGCGCATTTCCGATGTGGGATTGATTGACGTCCGCACCTTCGAAAAGGTCGACCTCTTCGTTCAATCGTCGCGGTAGACTTTTTCGCGGCGCTCGTGGCGTTCCTGCGCTTCGATTGAAAGGGTTGCTATCGGCCGCGCATCCAGGCGCTTGAGGCCAATGGGATCACCCGTCTCTTCGCAGTAACCGTAGGTGCCATCATTGATGCGCAGCAGGGCCGCCTCAATCTTGGAAATCAGCTTGCGCTGCCTGTCGCGGGCGCGAAGCTCCAGTGAGCGGTCCGTTTCCGATGAGGCCCGGTCCGCCAGATCCGGCAGCACATGGTTTTCATCTTGGAGATGCGAAATCGTCTCGCGGCTTTCACGCAGAAGTTCTTCCTTCCACGCGTTCAGCTTGGCCCGGAAATACGCCGTCTGCCGCTCGTTCATGAACGGCTCGTCGTCGCTCGGCTTGTAGTCCATGTCGGCTAGTACATTCATAAAACGTCTCTCCACATACCGTGGCGCGGGCTTGTAGCGAGTTTGCCATGCTTCGACAATAGCCACATGATTCCGGCCAGAATCCAGTTTTCGTACGTTTACGGTGCTTACCTAAACAATGTTGCATTAATGCAAAGATAATGCCGAAAGAGCTAGGATTTGGAAGATTTTAACTCGTCAAGCCGGTCCCTGGCGCGCATCCACCAATAGCTGGCCTGAACCCCGATACGCCCCAGCTGGCCCCCTGCCCAGACCGGGGCAAACCCGGCGAATCGGCGGAATTCGTCATCCCTCCTGGAAATGGCCCTGGCGATCAACTGGCCTGCCATTGCCGTGGTGTTCATGCCATGACCGCCAAAGGCCGTGGCAAACCACTGGCCGGATGCATCCCGGCCGATCAGCGGCATCTTGTGCAACGCATAGGCCATGAGCCCCGCCCAGGCATAATCAATGCGCGGATTGCCCAATTGCCCATAGGTTGAAAGCATGTCGCGTTTCATGCGCTCCGCCAGCCGCAAGGGCTCGGCAACCCGGGTGGTAATGGCGCCTCCCCACAATAGCCTGCCCCCATCAATGAGGCGGTAATAATTGCCGGCCCGCCGGCTGTCTGAAACGGCGGCCGGCGTGCGCACCGACTGCTGGACCAGAGGTTCCGTCACGGCAATGTAAGTGGCAACCGGCAATACCGCTGATCCTGACGCTGCATGAATTTTCCGGTCCAGCGAAGAGACACAATGCACCACGTGTTCCGCCACCACTTCTCCCTCCGCCGTTTTAATCCGCCACGCAGCCCCCAGTCTTTCCACGCTCTGGGCCGGTGAGTTCTCAAACAGTGAGGCACCGGCAGTTTCCGCCTTCGTCGCCAGCATCAGGGCGTAGCGCAAGGGGTGGAAATGAAAAGCCGAGGCATCAAGCTTGCTTTCAAAGTAACGCGGTGAATTGAGCAGCGCCCGCGTTTGGTCCGGCGTGAAGAACTGGAAGTCTTCTCCATAATTGCGCTGCATGGCCTCGCATGACGCCTTGAAACTCCCTGTGTCCCGGTGGCGCAGTGCCACCAGCCAGCCTTCCCCCATCTTGATGCCGGCATCACCCGACGCGATTTCATTTGCCACATATTTGGTCCCGGCAACCGACAGTGCGTAGAGCGCTTGCGCTGCTTCCAAACCCACCCGCTGCTCAATCGCACCCACACCTTCCGCAAAACCGTTTGAAACAAATCCACCATTGCGCCCCGATGCGGCCCAGGCAATTTTTTTTGCTTCCAGCAAAACCACACGCTTGTTGGCCCGTGCCAGTTCCAACGCCGTCGTAAGTCCTGCAAGGCCACCTCCGACCACGCAAACATCCGCATTTACGCGCCCGCGCAGCGTTTCGCGTGGGGTTCCACGAACAGTTGTGGCCTCGTACCAGGTTGCCAATTGGTTAACGCCTTGTGTCAAATCGGGCTCCTATTTTTTCGTCATGGTTAACGCAAAATTAGCGGAAGTCATACAGATTGGGCCAATATCTTTTGGGTTATGGGAAGCTATCATGCGTATTGCGTCAGTATCGATCTTGGTTCTCAGTGGCTTTGCGCTCGCAGGCTGCGGCGCTGGTGAATTTGGCGACACAACTTGCAACACAATAACGATAGCCGACCCTTGCGTGACGGCAGCCACATCAACGGGCTCAACCTCGGCGCCGCCAACAGGAGCAATCGTTCCAATTCCAACCGGAACCGGAACAAGCACAAACACCGGTAACACAACCACACTCGCAACCGGTGACCAGACACTGGCATTGGAATTCGGCAACCTTATTTCCCCCGCCGCTGGCAGCCACTCGATCCTGACGGAAGTTACCGCCGCGACCAATACCGCCAAGCTTGCAATTGATACGGAAACCTCGGGCAATTCAACCTGGCCCATTCCCAAGACAATGGATGAGTATATGGCCGGCACCCTGGCCAAGGGCAATTTTGGTCCGGGCGGCCTGGCAGGTGCGACCTATCACGAATACCGCTCAGCAGACCTGTCCAACGACGAAGAACTGCAGGTCTGGCACTGGACCGACAGTTTTGTAACCCAGTACAGGGATATCACGTCCGGTGGCGGTGAAGCCCGTCACCAGGCCTGGTCGTTTGGTGGTAACGCAACTGCCGCAATGCCGGCCGGTGGCTCGCTTACCTACACTGGCGACTATGGCGCCACGGCAAAGACATGGAACTGGGTGGATGCTCCCGGCAACCTCACCCAAACGATTTCTTCAAACAGCTCCTGGAGCATCGAAGGCACCAGCAGCATAACTGCCAATTTTGCCGCCCACACCATTCTGGGATCCCTGACCCCGCAAACCTGGACCGGTTGGCAATCGCTCAACGGCGCTACCGGCTTTGCGACGGTTGATGCCACAAACCCGGCTGACGTAAACTTCCAGCCCTACATGGATGATGCCGTTATCATCAGGGGAACGATTACCGGCAACAAGATGACCAGTGGTACAGCCTCCCTCAATCCGGCAGCTGGCTGGGTTAACGGCGTCAACCCCGCCTATGCCGGCTTCTTTGGGCCGTCAGCATCTGAAATCGCCGGCGCATTCAATTTCGTGGCCCGTCAACCAGCCCCCATCGGCAGCCATCCACCCATCAACGACGATCGTCGTGGCTTCGTGCAGGAAAGTGGCGTGTTCCATGG
>JANMKJ010000322.1:0-2932 GCA_031371945.1 Rhodobiaceae bacterium | reverse complement strand
AGAAAAAATCAGCGAGTGCATTTCAGAGGCGGGTGTTGGCTTCTTGTTTGCGCCTCAGCACCATTCATCCATGAAGTACGTGGGGCCAACGCGGGTCGAACTGGGAACGCGTACGATTTTCAATTTGCTCGGACCCCTGTCAAATCCGGCTGGTGCGAAAAGGCAGATTACCGGTGTATTTTCAAAGGCCTGGGTGGAGCCCCTCGCCCATGTTCTGAAGAATCTGGGATCGGACGCGTGCTGGATTTGCCATGGCGAAGGCGGCTTGGACGAAATTGTTCCGACCGGAACGACGTGGATTTCTGAACTCAAAGGCGGAGAAATCACCAGCTTTGAAGTGACCCCTGAGGACGTTGGCCTGCAGCGCTCAAGGCTGGAGGATCTCAAGGGTGGCGACGCAGCGCAAAATGCCGCCGCACTGCGTGGCGTATTGCAGGGTGAGAAATCGGCCTTCCGCGATGCGGTGGTGATGACGACGGGAGCAGCCCTCCTGATGGACGGCAAGGCACCAACCTATTCCCACGGTGTTCGCATGGCGGAACAGGCAATTGAGAGCGGTGCTGCACGGGCCGCCCTGGATACTCTGGTCAGGGTCTCGAACAGCTGATGGCAACAATTCTGAACCAGATTGCCGATTACAAGCGAGAGGAAGTGGCAATTGCCAAGTCAGCCATTCCGTTGGCTGACCTTGAGACTTCGGCAAAACAAGTAGCACCCGTGCGGGGGTTCCAGAAAGCGATCGAAACCAGGATCAAATCGGGTCAATGGGCGTTGATCGCGGAAATCAAGAAGGCCAGTCCTTCGAAGGGCCTGATACGCAAACATTTCGTGCCAGCCGAACTGGCTGCCGCCTATGAACAAGGTGGGGCCACCTGCCTGTCAGTACTGACCGACGCGCCGTCGTTCCAGGGCGCACCGGAGTTCTTGTCACAAGCCAGGGACGCCTGCGCCCTGCCCGCCCTGCGCAAGGACTTCATGCTTGATCCCTACCAGGTGGTGGAAGCTCGCGCCTGGGGTGCCGATTGCATCCTGTTGATCATGGCCATGATCGACGACGGACTGGCCGCTGAACTTGAAGCCACGGCACGGGCCTGGAATTTGGACGTGCTCATTGAAGTGCATAACCAGGCTGAACTTGACCGGGCCCTCAAGCTATCCTCGCCCATGATCGGCATCAATAACCGCAATCTCCACACTTTTGAAACCACGCTTGAAACCACGCTGACGCTGGCGCCGCGCGTTCCCGGTGACCGGATGGTTATCGGGGAAAGCGGCCTGTTCAAACCTGTGGATTTGGCAAAGCTCGCAACCGTTGGCGTCAACGCGTTTCTCATTGGTGAAAGCCTCATGCGGCAGGATGATGTTGCCGCTGCGACCCGTGCTATACTGTTAAAGCCATGAACAAGCTTACACACCTTGATGCCTCCGGAAACGCCCACATGGTGGACGTTTCGGATAAGCACGTGACCAGCCGCTCGGCCACCGCACGGGCGCAAGTCAGCATGCTGCCCGAGACACTGGCGATGATCCTGACCGGCACAGCAAAAAAGGGCGACGTGCTGGCCACCGCCCGCATTGCCGGCATCATGGCCGCCAAGAAAACCCATGAGCTCATTCCGCTTTGCCATCCCCTGCTGATCACAAAGGTAACGATAGATTTTTCGCCGGATGAGGCAACACACTGCATAGGTGTCAGTGCCACGGTAAAGGTTGAGGGAAAGACCGGCGTGGAAATGGAAGCCCTCACCGCCTGTTCGGTTGCGGCCCTAACGCTTTACGACATGTGCAAGGCTGTTGACCGGGGCATGAAAATCACCGATTTGCGCCTCACTGAAAAATCCGGTGGCAAGTCAGGCACATTCACGGCGGAGTAACCCATGGCACTCATGCCCGTTGAAGAAGCCCTATCCCGCATCCTTACCGGCGTAAAAGTCTTGAGCGCGGAAAATGTACCCCTGGCACAAGCGCTGGGCCGGATCTTGGCCAAACCTCTAGCGGCAAAGCGCGACCAGCCGCCCTTCAATGCCTCCGCCATGGATGGCTATGCCGTGCGTGCGGGCGATGTGGTCCAGCTTCCGGCAACCCTGCGCGTCATTGGCACAAGTGCTGCAGGACATGGCTTCAGGGGTAAACTGAAGGCTGGCGAGACCATACGGATATTTACCGGAGCTCCCGTACCAGCAACGGCAGACGCGGTCGTCATTCAGGAAAATACTGAGGTGGTCGAAAATCATGTCCGTATCCTGCAGCCAATCCGTATCGGGCAGAACATCCGCCCCAGTGGCCTTGATTTTAAAAGCAGCGAAACCCTGATTCCGGCTGCCATACGGCTCAACGCGCGTGACGTAGGCCTTGCAGCTGCCATGAACTTCAATATCATCAGTGCGCGGAGGAAACCATTGGTGGCAGTCATTGCCACGGGAGATGAACTGGTGTTGCCTGGGCAAAGGCCACGGGCCGACCAGATCGTGTCTTCCAACAGCAACGCGCTGGTGGCCATGGCTGAAAGCTTTGGCTGCGCCGTCATCAACTGCGGCATCGTTCCTGACAATCTCAAGGCCACCGAACGCGCGATCTTGCGCATGGCCAAGGCTGATGTGTTGATCACCACTGGTGGTGCTTCGGTCGGTGATCACGACTTTATCCAGCAGGCGCTGAAGAACACAGGTGTCAAGATCGATTTCTGGAAAATTGCCCTGCGCCCCGGAAAGCCGTTCATGTATGGGCGCAAGGGCAATCAGCATGTCATGGGTTTGCCGGGCAATCCGGTTTCAGCGCTGGTGTGCGCACGGCTTTTCCTCAAGCCGCTGCTCAATGCCATGCAGGGGTTGCCTGTGGATGACATTGCGACCCATGCGCGCCTCGGCGTTGCCATGGCGGCAAATGATGCCCGCCAGGACTATGTCAGGGCAAGGCTGGAGGTTTCGGCAGA
>JANMKJ010000319.1:0-5744 GCA_031371945.1 Rhodobiaceae bacterium | reverse complement strand
CGTCACCATCAAATCGCACCACAATGTCGGTGGCCTTCCGGAACGCATGAATATGAAGCTGGTCGAACCCTTGCGCGAACTGTTCAAGGACGAAGTAAGGAAGCTCGGCCAGGAACTTGGGCTACCTGAGAAATTTGTGGGCCGCCACCCATTTCCCGGTCCCGGCCTTGCCATTCGCCTGCCGGGCGGGGTGACGCGTGAGAAATTGGATATCCTGCGCAAGGCGGATGCCATATACCTCGACGAAATTCGCAAAGCCGGCCTCTATGACAAGATCTGGCAGGCCTTCTCAGTGTTGCTGCCCGTGCAAACCGTTGGCGTCATGGGCGATGGCCGCACCTACGACCGGGTGCTGGCCCTGCGCGCCGTTACCTCGGTTGATGGCATGACGGCGGATTTCTACCCCTTTGACATGAACTTCCTCGGCCGTGCCGCAACTCGTATAATCAACGAAGTACGTGGCGTTAACCGCGTGGTTTACGATGTGACGTCAAAACCGCCGGGAACGATTGAGTGGGAATAAGCCACTTCCTAAACAAATAGTATTGACTAATCAATTAGTATAAACTAATGAGATGGCATGATGCAAATGCCCTCCATCGACCTTGTCATGCGCACCCTGTCCGACCCGACGCGGCGTGCGGTATTTGAGCGTGTCGTCAAATCCAACGAAATCACCGTGGTAGAGCTCACACGGGGCAGTGGGGTAACCCAGGGTGCCATTTCGCAGCATCTCAAATCATTAAAGCTGGCGGGCCTCGTCGCCGAGCGGCCCCAGGGCCGTAACGTCTATTACCGCGCAGAGCTTCAGGGCCTCGCACCCCTCGTCGACTGGATTGACCTCTACGGAGACTTCTGGCGCGAACGCTTTGCAAATCTCAGAACCCTCTTGAAGGAGATCGACCCATGAATGACGCCGCAGTGAATATCGCCACCGATGAAATCGTCGTTGACGAAGTTTTCCCGCACGTGCCGGAAGCCGTTTGGAAGGTCCTGTCCTCTGGCGACATGATCAGCCGCTGGCTTATGCCGTTGACGGGATGGGCGCCCGTCAAGGGGACGCACTTCAGTTTCCCGACCAAGCCGGAAGGAGAGTGGGATGGCGTTATCCGCTGTGAAGTATTGGAAGTGATTCCGAATGAACGTTTGGTTTATACGTGGAAGAGTGGTCACGAAAGCAAGGCAGGCTACGTATCGCGCCTCGATACGCTGGTGACCTGGACACTGACCCGGCACGATGGCGGCACCAGACTTCGCCTGGTGCATTCCGGTTTCGTATTGCCCAAGAACGCCTCGGCTTTCCAGAGTATCAGTGGCGGCTGGCCAAAAGTCATTGCCAAGATGATTGGCATTCTGGCAGAGCAGGGCTGACCATGCGCGATCTTGCCGGCAGAACCACGGTTGTCGTGGGGGCTAGCCGCGGCTTGGGTCGCGGGATCGCCCGTGCCATGGCTGATGCTGGAGCAACCGCAGTTGCTGTTGCCCGCAGTGGTCCCGCTCTTGTGGCGTTGGCCGCAACACACCCAGGTATCCAGACTGAAGTTGCGGATGCAACCGATGCGACGATTGCCTGGAACCTGCTGGACAAGCACGACCCCGCATTTCTTGTCATTGTCGCCGGTGCCAATCCCATGATGCGGCCCCTTCAGCTGCAGACGTGGGAGTCTTTTTCAGCCAATTGGCAAACCGATGTCAAAATCACGTTTAACTGGATGCGGGAAGTTTTATTGAAACCGCTCCGGCCCGGCAGTCAGGTTATCGTGGTGAGCAGCGGGGCTGCCATCAATGGCTCGCCCGTAAGCGGCGGCTACGCCGGGGCGAAGGCGACCCAAAGGTTCATCGCGGCCTATGCCCAAGAGGAATCCCTGCGCGCCGGTTTGGATCTCACAATTACGGCGGTGATGCCCCGAATGACGCCTCATGGAGGCGTTGGATTGCAAGGGGTTCGCGCCTACGCGGCGCGGGGCGGGAAAACGCAAGAAGCATACGTACAGCAGATGGGCGAACTCTTGACCCCCGAGAGGGCAGGTTCTGCCATCGTGGAACTGGCCACTGCGGACCCATCGACCATCGCTGCCGGCTATTTACTCACGGCTGCCGGATTACAGAAGCTCACTTGAATCGCAGCACTCAAACAGGAAACCCAAATGGTAGACATTTTACATAAGGTTGGAGTCAAATCATCGTCGTTGAAAGATGTCTATGAGGCGTTGACTTCACTCGGCGGTCTTGGCCGCTGGTGGACGGAAGACACAACTGGTGACACCAAAGTAGGGGGCGTAATCGCCTTCCGTTTTGGGGCGGGCGGTATCGATATGAAGGTCCGTGAGCTGCAGCCCAACAAGCGCGTGCTGTGGGAAGTCGTCGGCGGACCCGAAGAATGGATCGGGACGACGGTAAGTTTTGACCTGCGTCAGGAAGATGATTGGACCACCATTCTCTTCAAGCATGAGGGTTGGAAGGAGCCCGTGGAGTTTATGTATCACTGCACCAGCAAGTGGGGCGTTTTCCTCCTGAGCCTGAAGTCGCTGCTCGAAACGGGCAAGGGTCGGCCCGCCCCAAACGATATCAAGATCGACAGTTGGGAATAGGAGGAAGCAAAGACATGACCCAGTCCTACAGCGGTGGCTGCGCTTGCGGTGCCAACAGATACGACATTCCGTCCGAACCCGTTTCCCAGCTCCACTGCCAATGCCGCGATTGCCAGCGCATGAGCGGAACCGGCCACGGCTCCTATCTTGCATTTCTCGGGCGGGGCGATGTGACCCTTACCGGCGAGGCAAAACACTGGGAAACGGCAGACGATAGTGGCAGCGTAAAAACCCGTGCCTTCTGTAGTAACTGTGGTTCACCCGTCTACATGACGTTTCCCTCCATGCCCGATGTTTTCGCCATTCACGCTGCAAGCCTTGATGACCCGAGCCGGTTTAGCCCACAAAAAGTGATGTATCATTCGCGCCACCTCGCCTGGGACGTGATCGATCCAGCCTTGACCACATTCGAGAAAATGCCAACGCGTTAAGTCCTCACATCTTCTTGCAATAAGCCACCAGCTGGTCGAGCACCGTACCCCAGCCATTGTGGAAGCCCATGTCTTCGTGTTTCTTGCGGGCCTCCTCGTTGCCGTGAATGGCAGTGGCCTTGTACCTGGTGCCGCTGCCATTTTTGTCCATCTCGAGGATGGCGGTGAAAAACGGGTTGGCCGAAGGCCGGTAGCCGGCTAGCAACGTGTCGGTAAACACCAACCGCGACTTAGGCACAACTTCAAGATAACAACCAAGGTTCGGATATTCCTGGCCCTCGGGTGAAACCATTACAGTGCTGAATTCACCACCAGGGCGCAAGTCTATCTTGCAGTCCTTGACCGTCCACGGTGCCGGCACAAACCAATGCACCAAGTGCTCAGGCGTGGTCCACACTTTCCATACGAGGTCTACGGGCACATCAACGACACGCTCGAGAACGAGATCAAGCTTCGGGTTCATTTTGTTTTCTCCTTGAGGTCCAGCAAATAACAGTCGAGTTGATCCAAACGGCGTTCCCACAGTCCACGTTGTTGGGTTAACCAGTCTTCGGCAATTTGCAGGCGTTTCGGCGCCAACCGATAGGTGCGCACGCGACCTGTCTTGCGCGACTGCACGAGACCGCTCTTTTCGAGAATGCCCATATGTTGCACGAAGGACGGCAGTGCCATGTCAAAGGGTGCCGCAAGCTCGCTGACGGACGCAGGACTTCGGCTCAGCCGCTCAAGTACGTGGCGACGCGTCGGATCAGATAGAGCCCGGAATACGTTATCAATGGCAAGTTGTAGCATCGCTCAATTCTCCATTATCCATACACGAATAGTACAGGCAGTTACTTAGGTCAATACCTAAGTAACCTATCGCGTACGAAGTCGGTTTAGGGATAAGGCGGGTTCGATGTCACCAAACGCAGTCATCATGGCGAGCAGGAATATCTTTAGCTTGGTGATGGATGATTGTTCCATGCCCGTCTCGTCGCCCAAGACGAATGCCCGCAGCGAAAAGCGTTTCTCTTCGATGATCGCTACCACTTCACGTTCAAGCACAGGCATCTCGATGGTGAGGTCAACGTGTGTCTTGGTGAGTACGCTTCCCACATGCCGGTTGTTAACTGCAATCACCAGATTAGGCTCAACCGCCGCGCGCGCATCGTCGCAGGCATTGAGCGAGGCAAAATCCTTGTCGACAATGAACAGAACGACAATCTGGAATCCGAGCCGTGTTGCTTCCTCGGGAAAACTCAACTCCTTGACCGTGGCAAAAAACTTTTCCGATTGTGGGGCAGGAATATCAATTACGTAGTCGCGGCCAAGTGAACCGAGGATCGTGTCAAACAGGGTCATCTGCCCCTGCACCTGTTCAAAATCCACCAGTGCCGTGCGCCCTGGAAATGCCGCGCGCAAATGCCCTTCCGGGACATTGGCGTCAATGACGAACGGGTCACGTCCGTCAAGCAGCAGGTAGTCGACCAGCACGCGTGCCAGCAAGGTTTTTCCATTGCGGTGCCGGTCAGACGTGATGATGTATATTGTGGGCTTTGTCGCCAAAGCTATTGGGCTTGCGGCGCTCGACCGCCGGTGAGCAGGTCTTGCACCAGTTTCACGTGGGCAAACTGTGCATCAATTTCAGAACACCATTTGCGCACGTAGCCGCGCAGCACGAACGAGAATTTGCCCGGCGAACCATCGGCGGCATGGTTGTCAATGAAGTCCTTGAAGGTCACACCGGAAAGGTCCACTTGCTCGTAGGCCATTTCATTCAGTTTCGGCACGGCTATTTCCTGGGCCTTGGGAATGGCGGCAAAATATTTGCGTTGCGTGGCAGCATCCCACTCGAAGAAGTTCGTTTCATTTATGAAGTTGCGAGCCACCACGTAATTCACACCCGGAAGGTAATGGGCGATTTCGGCAATTTCGTCGAGCGAAGCGATGGATGGACCAATCACATGGAACAGTCCCAGGTTGAATGCACCCGCCCGTGCGGCCTCAAGAACGCCAATGCGCTCAAACATATCCAATGCATAGGACATATTGCCAGCCTTGAGGTCAACTACGGTCACCGGCACATTGGCCGTATCCATCGTGTCGAGAACCTTCATTTGGTCAGCAACATTTCCAAGATCGATGATCTCGGCAATGTTGGGATAGAAACGCTTCAGGGTGCCGCGCGGATTTTCCGTGTCAAACGCACGGGTCAGAACGTTTTTACGGGCAAAGAAGTCGAGAAGTGCCCGCGAAACGGTGGTTTTGCCCACGCCGCCCTTATCTGCGCCGACGAGAATGAGTGTTGGTTTCATGAATAATCTCCGCATTGGCCTGAAAACGAAAAACTTGTTAACATGGCTTTCGGCTGGAGTACACCCGAACAACGACAATACTTGCTACCACCTGTTGGTGGAGTGGCAGTGGCGTTGCACTAAAATTTGACTAAAATAAGCACGTGGAGAAACTTTGATCATATTAGCAATCGGTGTAGTTCTTTTTGTGGCTCTGCACGCCGTGGCGGCCGTTCCCAAGCTCAAGGCCCAGGTAAAGGTGTGGACTGGTGAGGCGGCGTATGGGCCGGCATTTGGCCTTGCATCGTTGCTCGCCCTCGGGGTGATTGTCATCGGCTGGCGCAGTTCTGCGTTTGTGACAGTCTATGAACCACAACCCATGGGCTGGTATGCGAACTATCTCCTCACCTTCATAGGCTTCCTCTGCCTTGGAGTATTTCTGTTCC
>JANMKJ010000365.1:0-1652 GCA_031371945.1 Rhodobiaceae bacterium | reverse complement strand
GGGAACCCTTCCACTCATCTTGCGCCACATAGCCTGCGACAAGGCAAGAATTACGGTCATTGATCCGGAAACGTCGTGGAACCACCTGCTGGAGAAACAGGGCATCACGCATTTGCGCGAAGCCATCACCCGGCAGAACTACAAAGCCATTCTCACCCCCCTGCTCACTGCCGGACCCGGCCAGGCCCTGATCGTTAACCTTTCCGTTGACGTGGGGTCCATCGACATCATCAAGCTGGCGCATGAGACCAATTCACTTTGCCTGGATACGGTGAACGAGCCGTGGCCGGGTTTCTATTACAATACCAAACTCGATAACGCAGACCGCACCAACTATGCGGTGCGCGAAGACCTGTTGGCCCTGAGGCGGAAATTGATCACCGGACCCACGGCGGTTTCGTGCTGTGGCGCCAATCCGGGCATGGTGTCGTGGCTGGTGAAGCAGGCGCTGCTCGACATGGCGCGGGACATGAAGATCACAGTCAAGGAACCCACGACCCGGGAAGCCTGGGCCAAGTACATGAAACGCCTGGGGGTCAAGGGCATTCACATTGCCGAGCGCGATACGCAGCGGTCAAAGAATCCAAAGCCTTTGGACGTGTTTATCAATACCTGGTCGGTGGATGGCTTTATTTCGGAAGGATTGCAGCCAGCGGAACTGGGTTGGGGTACACATGAAAAGAAGCTTCCCTACGACGGCAAACGACACAAGAAAGGCTGTGGTGCGGCAATCTACTTGAACCGGGCGGGGGCCGATACGCGGGTGCGCAGCTGGGTTCCAACGGCTGGGGCACATTTCGGCCTGCTGGTGACCCATAACGAGGCGATTTCAATTTCAGATTATTTCACGGTGCGGGAAGGCAAGAAAGTCACCTACCGGCCGACCTGCCATTATGCCTACCACCCTTCCAACGATGCGGTGCTGTCGGTTCTGGAAATGTTTGGCGCAGGCGGCAAACGCCAATCGGCGTCGCATATTCTGGAAGAACAGGAAATCGTTGATGGCGGGGATGAACTCGGCGTGTTCCTCTATGGCCACAAGAAGAACGCCTATTGGTACGGCTCGAAGCTTTCCATTGATGAGGCGCGCGAGCTTGCCCCTTACCAGAATGCCACGGGCATGCAGGTAACGTCAGCGGTTCTGGCCGGGTTGATCTGGGCCATTGAAAACCCGAAAGCGGGGATCGTTGAAACCGAGGAAATGGATTTCAGGCGGTGCCTGGAAATTCAAAAGCCGTACCTGGGCACCTTGAACGGCATCTATACGGACTGGAATCCGCTGCAGGGACGTGGTGAATTCTTCGAGGAGAAGCTGGACCGGAAGGACCCCTGGCAATTTTCAAACATGATTGTCCGGTAAACGGGATTAATTGGCAGTGCTTTAGGATGCATCCATGAACATGATTCGTAGTATTCGGGCGTTGGCCCTTGGCGCTTTGATCGCGGCAGTCCTATCCCCGGCGGTTTTTGCCACTCCCAAGCATGGTATTGCCATGCATGGGGAACCGGCATTGGCGCCGGACTTCAAAAACCTGCCCTATGCCAATCCTGACGCGCCACAGGGGGGTATCCTCAAGCAGGCCGTGACCGGGACTTTCGACAGTGTTTCCCCCTTTATCGTCAAAGGGACTGCGGCCACCGGTATTCGCGCC
>JANMKJ010000306.1:0-4306 GCA_031371945.1 Rhodobiaceae bacterium | reverse complement strand
CTGGCGTCCCCTCCGGTAATTGCTGTTGTGGGCGGCTATTGGCCAAAAATTGTTCATGGAGAAAGCTATTCCGAGTTTGTGCGGGGCAAGGGTGTTGATGGATTTAACGGTGATCGATCTGGGGAACTCATTGCGGCACTTTCCCGAATCCTGACAACTCTTCAACAAGCCGGTGTTTCAAAAACCCTAATATTGGGACCCACTGCAGAGCTTCTGTATTCTCCTTTGGATTGCCTTCTGCGCAGCCAACAGCGACAACTGGGGGACGAATTTTGCAATGTGCCGGCTGAAAAAATGCGGGAATGGCTTGAGCCCGCCGACACAGCACTGCAACGCGCGGCGGCCTCGTTCCCGAATACTGTGGTCATAAACGCCTCTGAAGCACTCTGCGATGAAATATCCTGCAAAGCACAAGCCGGGGGTGAACTGCTCTATCCGGACACACATCACACCAGCAGGGCTGGAGCCGATCGGCTGTTTGAGCGAACTACCCTCAACCAGTATTTCAAGTGAATGCCGTGCCTTTTGTGGCTCGGTGGTTTTCCCAGGCCGATCGCAGGATGTCGCCCACTATTACGACTTCGCCGGAAAAACCTGAAAGCAGTTGCAGGATGAAATCCAATTCCGAGTCCCTGCTATGGCCAGGTGAATAGGCATTGGCGGCAGTTGCTTCACCTGGATAGCTACCATCCGGATGCTGAAACAGGTCAATTCCTGCAATAACCAGTTGATCGGGTTTCAGCGCCACGGCCACCGCCAGCATGCAAACACCATTGGTCGGGCGCAAATGTCCCCAATCATAAAGCTGGATACTCCCGGTCATGACATTGACATTGAAGAACTCAAATCTCCCGTACAGGGGATGGTAGCTTCGCTGCAGCAGGAGATTGCGTTCAGCATCTGCTGTCAGAACTCCGAGGATTGCACCCGAAACGGCGCGCATCGTGGGTTTTCCGCCGGTGAAGACCACGTCCGCATCAGTCAGGAACCCGCGGTTGATCCAGGAATGATTGACCCGGAACAGGGCATCCCGGTGCATCGATGCAAGCACAGGATCCTCGGACGACGGGCCGTTTCCCAGACACATGATGGTTGCGGGCCGGCCCAGCCGGTTTTTCAATTCGGACAGAGTGTCATAACGCTTGAGACGCCAGGAAATGGCCTGGCGCCATCGGGGTGACCTTGCGAGGCCAGCAGGCAGCGCAGCTGCGATTTTGGAAAGCATATTGGGTTCACGCAACGCCTTGAGGTCACGCGCCATCATTGCGGACAGGAAGTCGACCAGTTCTGGAACAGTCATTCCGGTCACGCTGCCTGGCAGCGTATTATCCCTGGATTGGCCTAACAAGACAAATGCTTCGCACGCGGCGCGCAAAGCGCCAGCCTGCGGCAGTTTTTCTGGGGAACGCGCCGATAGTGCTATCACACCAATTGCCAACCGTTTCAGTGCCGCGAGCAGGCTGACTTTCACAAATTGCGGGTCTTCCTCGACGAAGGCGACAGCCCTGATCTTCAATTGCCGCAAAAACAACTCTGCGGAAATCCTGTTGTCAAATGGCAGGGGCAGCACCAAAAGCCCGGGAAACCTGGATTTGAACCAGGCCAGCATGCGCGGGTCTTGGCTCGACAGCACGAGGCGCAACCGGCTGTCGCGGCGGGCAACCTCTTCGATGACATCGCCCAAAGGTTCAAACGCAGCTTCATTGCTGCCAATGAGCAACAGGCTTCGTTCCGGTTCCCGGGTGATGAAACCCGATCTGGCTTTTAGGATTTTCCAGCCCTTCACAGAATGCTCCGTGACAAGCGGGCGAGTTGCTGGGCGAGGTGTTCAAACTCGTCTGTAGGTGTAGGCGGCCTGGTATTCAACGTGCCTTCAAAAATCTCAGCCAGACCCCGTTTGACCATCCCATGGTGCATCAGCGTGAGGTCGCGGGGTGGGCTCATCCACCCCGCCAGAATGATCTGCCTCGACAACTTCGCCAGCACGCCATTTTCATCGGCCTTGCGGCGCAATGCACCGGCCAGAAAATTCTTGAAGCCCTTTGGCTTTGCCTGCAGGGGATAAATTGTCAGCGGCGCACCCGTGGCTGCGGCCTCGGCCAGCATCGATTCACTTTCTCCCGTCACGGCCAGCACATCCGCGTGGGCGAGATAGGACAGATAGGGGTTGTCCTTGAAGGCTTTGCTCCACACTTCAAACTGTGCTTGGGGGGCCGCACGTTGCAGGGCCGCTACTGCGGCAGCAGGGGTGCGGCGGCTGGTGACAATGGCAAGTTCACCACCCAGCAGGCCGGTTGCCCGCACCATTGCTGACGCCAGTACGCTTGCATCATTTTCATCAAACCTGTGATGCGCCGTGGGGCCGCCCACCAACAGCACGACGCGGGGGTGCTTGAGCCTTGAGATAGGGTTTGGACGGGCTGCCCGTGCGGAAGCCAGGCTAACGCTATCCACCTGCGTCAGCGGCACCACCAGTTCGACGAGACCCTGGCGCGGGACTTGGTTGAAATGGATGCAGCTTATGAAAATGTCGACTTCGGAAACGCCGCCCGCGGCTTTGCGGCCGAGCAGGACGATACGGCTGGCCCCGCCGCTCTGGCGTTTGATCCACCGCGCAACAGGTACGATGCGGCGCCCCATGCCGACGACGATGTCGGGATAAGGTGGTTGAAGCTGTTGCCGGGATTTACCATCAAGGCTCACCAGGCTGTGACCCAGCACCGGATTGGGCAGCCAGTTCAGCCAATTGAATTTCAAGTTGAAGGAGGTTGGTGTCCATCCCATTTTGTGGGCAAGTCCCCTGACCTGGGTCACGTGACCGGGCCGGTCGTCAAGCAACAACCAGACCCGCAAGGCATGGCCAGTTTCAGCGCTGGGGCCGGACAAGTGTTGCGGATTTCGGGTTTTGGAAGGCATTTCGGCACTCAAATGAACCGATAATAATCAGTTTGCAAGCCCTGCAATTAACGCTAACAACGCCTTCGAAACGCGATTGCACTTGGACATTTCACACGAGCGAATGCCTACACTGGTCTTGATGCGCCATGGCGCCACTGTTTGGGGAGAAGAAAACCGTTTTGCCGGCTGGGGCGATACGCCGTTGAGCGTCACGGGTTTTGCCGAAGCAAAAAATGCGGCAAAAGTCCTGGTCAATGCGAATTTCACGTTTGACGTTTGCTACACGTCTGAATTGACGCGGGCCGAGCAGACACTGGCTGCCTTGACCGCAATCCGGCCGTCGCTGGCAACGGTTGTTCGCCGGGATTGGCGACTTAACGAGCGTCACTACGGTGCCCTGCAGGGGGAAACGCGGCTGGCCATGATTGAAAAATATGGCCATCAGAACGTGGTCGACTGGCGCAGGTCCTACACTGCGGTGCCGCCTCCCCTCGCTGAAGACGACCCGCGCTGGCTTGAACAGCTGCAACGCCTGCCGCGCATCCCGCTTGCTGACCAACCGAAGTCCGAAAGCATGGCTGCAGCAGCATTGCGTGTTAAGCCATTCTGGCAATCGCGCCTTTGCCCCGATCTCAAGGATGGAAAACTGGTGTTGGTTGTGGCGCACACCAGTTCCATTCGGGGGTTGGCCCGCGCCATCGAAAACCTTGATGACACCGCAGCGGCCGACCTGCGCATCGCCACCGCAAGTCCTTTGGTTTACACGCTTGACGCTGACCTGCAATTGACCAGCAAATCATATCTTAACATCGGCCTGTCAGGGATGTTTCGAAATTGGACCAACTGGCTCAAACCCCGGGGTGTTGGCTGGATTTGAAATAGCCGGTCAGGCGGTGATCAATTCCCAACCCACTGCGGCCTCGTCATAGGCGTGGAGTTCGCCCATGCTGATATCAAACCAGATGCCGTGCAGCACAAGCTCCTTGCGGTTTTCCTTCATGCGCACCCAAGGGAAGGTGCGCAGGTTTGCCAGTGAATGCTCAATCGAGGCCCGCTCGATATGGCGTTCATGCTGGGCGCCGGTTTCACCGTGCACATGGGGAACCGAACGTGCCACATCCTTGATGGGTCGCATCCAACTGCCGATGAAGTCCGTGTGGCTGAGCGGGCTGCCGTCACCTACGGCTGCGCGAATGCCGCCGCAGCGGCCATGGCCCATTACGACAATATGCTGGACCGCCAGCGAGAGCACGGCAAATTCCAGTGCCGCACTGGTGGCGTGGTGGCCACCATCGGGAGTATAGGGCGGCACCAGGTTTGCCACGTTGCGCACCACGAACATTTCCCCGGGACCTGCATCAAAAATGGTTTCGGGAGCAGCGCGTGAATCGCAGCAGGCAATCATCAT
>JANMKJ010000304.1:0-2035 GCA_031371945.1 Rhodobiaceae bacterium | reverse complement strand
TTGATACTGAAAAGTTTGGCGGACGAAAGTGGCCTGGTGCAGTGTTGCGGCTTGCAATGCTCAAAACGCACTATCGCCAGCCAATCGACTGGACAATCTCAAGTCTTGAAGATGCGGAAAATACCTTGCTTGCCTGGACCGAAAGTATCGAAGGCTTTGACGCATCGGAACCCGATGAGAAATTTCTCGAAGCGCTCATGGATGATTTGAATACACATGCTGCTATTTCGAGATTGTTTCAATTGAACAACATGAAGGAGATGCCGAAGTTCAAGGCTTCATTAGCGATACTCGGTTTCAAACTTTCCGACCGCCTGCATCGAGAGGCCTTCGCCGGTGAGAAACAGCGTGCGATTAATGAGTACATCTCGGCTCGAAACGACGCTCGTGCTGCAAAGGACTGGAAAGAATCCGATCGCATCCGCGATGAACTCGCCGCCATGGGTGTGACGATCAAAGACAACAAGGATGGCACCACGAGTTGGGAGGTTAAGCGATGACCCGCGAACACGTTTATCTCTTCGACACCACGCTGCGTGATGGGCAGCAGACGCCGGGGGTTGATTTTTCTGTGGACGACAAGCTGGCGGTGATCGACCTGCTGGATAGCCTCGGTCTTGACTACATTGAAGGCGGCTACCCCGGTGCGAATCCGACTGACACGGCACTCTTTGCCGAAGAGCGCAGGATGAAGGCTAAGTTCACGGCTTTTGGCATGGTGAAGCGGGCAGGGCGCTCGGTTTCAAACGACAGCGGGTTGCAGGATTTGCTCAACGCCAAATCCGCTGCCATCTGCTTTGTGGCGAAGTCCTGGGATTACCACGTGCGCGTGGCGTTGAACTGCACCAATGAGGAGAACCTCGAATCCATCCGCCAGTCCGTTGAGGCCGCGAAATTTGCTGACAAGGAAGTGCTGGTGGACTGCGAGCATTTCTTCGATGGCTACAAGGCCAACCCGAACTACGCGCTGGCCTGTGCCAAAGCGGCTTACGAAACCGGCGCCCGCTGGGTGGTTTTGTGTGACACCAACGGCGGCACCATGCCGTCGGAAATTGCCGATATCGTCCGTACCGTGACGAAATCGGTTCCGGGATCAAGCCTCGGCATTCATGCACACAACGACACGGACCAGGCGGTGGCCAATTCACTGGCCGCCCTCGATGCGGGCTGCCGACACGTGCAGGGCACACTGAACAGCATTGGCGAACGCTGCGGCAATGCCAATCTTGTCTCCATCATCGCAACCCTTGGCTTGAAGCCATCCTATAAAGAGCGCTTCAGCATCAGTGTGGATGACACGCGACTGCAGAACCTCACTCACGTGGCCCGCGCCTTTGACGAACTGCTCAACCGCGCGCCCAATGCGCAGGCACCCTATGTGGGCAAAAGCGCCTTTGCCACCAAGGCCGGTATTCATGCCTCCGCCATCGTCAAGGAGCCGGAGACCTACGAGCATGTGCCGCCGGAAACCGTGGGCAACCGCCGCCGCATGCTGGTGTCGGACCAGGCCGGAAAATCCAATCTGGTATCCGAACTGCAACGAGTGGGCATGGACGTAAAGAAAGACGACAAGCGCCTCGATGAGCTCCTGCGTGAAGTGAAGGAGCGCGAGGCCGTGGGCTATGCCTATGATGGCGCTGACGCGTCGTTCGAGCTGTTGGCCAGACGCACCCTTGGTCATGTGCCCAGTTATTTCGACGTGCTGTCCTTCCGTGTCATCGTCGAGCAGCGCGACAGGGAAATGATTTCTGAAGCCGTGGTCAAGGTGAAGATCGGCGATGAAACCTTTATCAACGCCGGCGAAGGCAACGGCCCGGTGAACGCCCTCGACGTGGCGCTGCGCAAGGACCTGGGCAAATTCCAGCCCTACATCAATGACCTTGAACTGGTGGATTACAAGGTACGTATCCTCAATGGCGGCACCACGGCAACAACCCGGGTTCTGATCGAGAGCAGGGATGGCAAGGGCAACCGCTGGTTCACCGTTGGCGTGTCACCCAACATCGTGGATGCGTCATTCCAGGCGTTGTCTGAT
>JANMKJ010000288.1:0-2774 GCA_031371945.1 Rhodobiaceae bacterium | reverse complement strand
GATATCCGCTGGAGCCCCAACATGCGGGCCGTGCTGGAATGCGCGCCGGAAACCGCCAGCACCGGCCGGGCCTATGCCAACCTGCTCGATGGCGACAATATCACCAGCCGCTATGATACCGTGATGCGCAGCCATGCGGCCGATGAAGGTGACGGCGTTCCGTTCCAGATCGAATATCTTTTCCGGCCCGATGGCCGCATGGGCCGGCGTGCCTTGTGGCTCGAGGACCATGGCAAATGGTTCGCCGGCACCGGCGGCAGGCCAGCTGAAGTGTTTGGCACCATCCGCCGCATCGATGACCGCCATAGCCGCGACCAGCATTTGAGTTTCCTCGGCAATTGCGATCCGCTCACCGGCATGATGAACCGTGGCCGCCTCGCCGAAGCCCTTGGCGAAACCATTTCAACCAGTGTCCGCGAGCAGACCAATTGCGCCTTCCTGATTGCCTCGGTCAGCAATTTGTCCGTGGTCAATGATGCCTATGGCTTTGAAGTTGCCGATGAGGTGATCGTCGCCCTTGGCCGCCGCCTGCGGGAAGTCGTGCGCACCGGTGATGCCATTGCCCGCTACTCCGGCAGCAAGTTTGGCGTCATCCTCAATGGCTGCAACGACGATGAATTGCAAACCGCCCTCGACCGTTTTGTCAACGTGGCGCGCGAAAGCGTCATCGAAACCGAACGCGGACCCGTGTGGGCCATGCTGTCGATCGGTGCCGTCGTGGTGCCAAAGCATGCCCCCGATGCCAATGTGGCCATGGCCCGCGCCGAGGAAGCCTTGACCGAAGCCAAGCGCCTGCCGTCCGATGGCTCAATCATCTATCGGCCCTCAAGCCAGCGCACCGCCGAGCGCTCGTTGAATGCCCGATGCGCCACCGAAATCGTCAAATGCCTGAAGGAAGACAAGTTCATTCTCGGCTTCCAACCCATCGTCGATGCCCGCAGCGAGGTCCTCGTCATGCACGAGGCACTGCTGCGCATGTCGGACGTGGACGGCGGCCTGATTGCCGCGGCCCATCTGGTGCCTGTCGCCGAAAAATTGGGGCTTGTGCGCCTCATCGACCGTGCCGTGGCGCAAATGACCATCGCGACCCTGCACAGCTATCCACAGGCCCATCTGTCAATGAATATCTCGGGCTCGACCGCAACCGATCCCCGTTGGTTCAACCAGTTGATCGAAATCATCGCCGCCAACGCCTCCGTGGCCAACCGTTTGACCGTTGAAATTACTGAAACGGTAGCCCTTGGCAACATCAGGGAAACCTTCGGCTTTGTGGAGTCGCTGCGAAACCTCGGCTGCGGCGTGGCCATTGGCGACTTTGGTGCAGGCTTCACCTCCTTCCGCAACCTGCGTGACCTGCCGGTCAACATCATCAAGCTTGATGGATCGTTCTGCGATAGCCTCAGCCAGAATCCGGCAAACCAATATCTGGTGCGCACCCTCGTTGACGTGGGCCACAAGTTCAATTTGAAAGTGATTGCCGAATGGGTGGAAACACCCGAAGACCTCGCCATCCTCAAGGACTGCCAGATCGATTTGCTGCAAGGCCATCTCTTTGGCGAAGCAGCCCTCGCCCTGCCCTGGGAAAAAAGCGCGGAGCTGGCCTTCCCGGCAGCCCTGAGCGGCATTGATCCCGAACTCTTCGTCGAAATGGCTGATCCTGAAATGCCCCACGAGGTGGTTGTTGCATTGCACACTGAACTCGCTGAGCCGCAACCCGAGATCCACGCCGAAGTTGTTGCCGAATTCATGGATGCCGAGCTCGACGATGGCCTGTCGCGCCTGCGACTGGCGCTTGATGCCTTGAATGCGCAGTTCGGCAATGATGAGATGCGGCAGGCCCGCACCGGTTAGCACCCCTGATACATTTGCACTGGACGGTGTGGAGATTTCCTGAGAGATTGCAAAAAAATTTCCAGGGAGATTTCCATGAACAAGCCGCACAACCCGACAGATGCCCACAATGCAGCGCTTGCCCGCATGCAGCAGTTCATGACGACAGCCCCCGTGCCATCAATCTCGACCGAGCTTCTCGCCACCGCTGACGGTGAGCTGAATCGCGAATTGAACCACTTCCTCTTCGATCCGCCGTCCAACCCTGATCTGCTCAAGGGCAAGCGCATCGCCATCTGTTGCACCAATGGCGTAGAAGAGGTCGAGATCACCGGCGCCTATCGCTGGCTGACCGAGCATGGTGCCACGGTGCATGTGGTCTCGCCGCGCATCGGCGAATTTCATCCAACCCTCGGCCTGCGTTTTCCGCCCCAATGCGCCACCCATGTACTGGCCATCCGGCTGATGGAGAATGCCGGCTGGCTGAAGATCGATCGCTACATGGATGAGGCCAAGGTCGCTGACTACGACGCTTGTATTTATCCCGGCGGCTGCTGGAACCCGGATGCCCTGCGCGCCGACAAGCATGCCCGCGATTTCGTGCGCGACATGCACGCAGCCGGAAAACCAACCTGCGCCATCTGCCATGGCCAGTGGGTGATGGTCAGTGCCAAGATGCTCAAGGGCAAGAAGGCCACTGCCGTCTGGAACATTCAGATCGATCTCGAAAACGCCGGTGCTACCGTCCTCGACGAACCCTGCGTCGTCGATGGCAACCTCATCACCGCCCGGTTCCCCTACGATCTGCCGCGCATGATTGACGCGCTGGTCAAGCAACTCGTCCCCGCCTGAGCGTCATCGCCCTCAACTTCTTAACTTGTCATCCCCGCACTCCCCCACCTGTCATCCCCGCACGTGTTGCGGGGACCCACCTTTCCGCTCAC
>JANMKJ010000283.1:0-3897 GCA_031371945.1 Rhodobiaceae bacterium | reverse complement strand
ACCGCAAAAGAAAAATTCACGAAATCGACGAAATCCTCGCCGAATGCCACGGCCTCGCACGGGACGCGCTGAAGGTTGATACGACGTGAAGGAAGTCCCTCACTCTATCGCCCAGTATCTGTCATTCCCGCTTTCGCGGGGATGACTCAATCGGGAAAAAGCCGAGTCGCTGGACTGAATCCGGCGATGACAAGCAAACACGGCATCGCCCTCAAATTTCCCCTAATGCCGTCGCCGAGGTGCTACAGCCACGGCCGTCAGCGGATTTTCCGGCCAGGAATGCTTGGGATAGCGCCCGCGGAGTTCTGCCCGCACGTCCGGATATCCGTTGGTCCAGAAGGTTTCCAGCGATTTGGTCACAGCCAGCGGCCGCCCCGCCGGCGACAAAAGCTCGATGCGCAGCTGTGCCCGTCCCCGTGCAATGCGCGGCGTTGTTGCCAGGCCAAACATTTCCTGCAGGCGCACCCGCAGCACCGGGTCGCCCTCCGTCTCATAGTCAATCGCAATCTGGCTGCCCGATGGCACGGCAAGGCGGCGCGGCGCCAGCTCGTCCATCTGGCGCTGCAGTTCATAGGGAACCAGTCCTTTGATGATGGCCAGCATGTCGAGTCTTTCCAGATGCTTCTCGCGCGAAATGCCCGCCAGATACGGGGAAAGCCACGCTTCAAGGCCAGTCAGCAACGCCGCATCGGAAAGATCCGGCCACCCGTCGTCTGGCAGCAAACGTTGCAGGAACATCACCTGCGCGCGAAAGCCGGTGGAACCGTCCGTCCACGGAAGAACGCGCAGTCCCATCTCGCGGATGCCGGTCGTCATTGCGGCAATGATTGCGTCAGGCGCAGCATCGGCCAGCACGCACTCCTCCAGCACCAGTGCACCCAATTTGCGCAGGCGCGTGGCGATCACGGTGTGGGTGCGGCTGTCCCACGCCACGGTCTCGCCAACTTCAATCAGCTTGGCAAAATGGGCCTCGATCTCGTCGCGCGTCAGGGCCGCCGCGAGATGAATCTTCTGGTCGCCAGAAGCACCATCGGTTGTGGCAATGGCCAGCCACTCCTGCTTTGCCAGCCCGTCATGCTCGGGCAATACGGCACCACCACCACCAGACATGCGGTAGCGGCGTTCACCGCCACGCCTCTGTGCAATCCTGTCAGGCCACGCCAGCGCGGTCAAAACCCCCTCGCTGAGCGATGTCGTATCCTTCCCCAGTTTCAATATGTGGCCGATCTGCCGCGCCGCCGCCTGCATCCGCGCCCGCGCACCGCCACGCGTTGCTGCCAGCCGTGCGGCTATGTTGCAGCCTGCATCGCGGGCCTGCCCGTCCCGTTCGGAAAGAAATGCCGCAAGTTCCGCCGCCGCTTCGCCCGAGCCCACTTCATGGCCCCGCACCACCATGTGGGAAAGCCTGGGATGCAGCGGCACCTTCACCATGGCCCGTCCCATTGCCGTAATGCCTTCATCGATGGCCTCAAGTTTTGTGAGCAAATCCCGCGCCTGCGCGAAGGCGGCACCGGGTGGCACATCCAGCCACGAAATTTGGGTGGGATCATTGACACCCCAGGCAGCAAGCTCCAGGGCCAGGGGTGCAAGATCGCTCACCAGAATTTCCGGCTGGTCGTGGGGGCTCAAGGCCCGGTTTTCAGCCTCGGGCCACAGCCTGTAGCAAACTCCCGGTCCCAACCGGCCAGCGCGGCCGCGGCGCTGGTCGGCCGAAGCCAGGCTTACCCGCACCGTTTCCAGTCTGGTCATGCCGCTGGCCGGATCAAACCGTGGCGCCCGCTTGAATCCCGTGTCGATAACCGTCCCGATGCCCTCGATGGTCAGGCTGGTTTCGGCAATGGTCGTTGCCAGCACGATCTTGCGAAATCCCGAAGGGGCAGGGCTCAAAGCTGTATCCTGCTCGGCAAAACCCATGGCACCAAAAAGGGGAGCCACAAAAACCTGCGGTGGCAAACCATTGGCATTCAGCAAGTCCTCAGTCCGGCGGATTTCCGCCTCACCGGGCAGAAACACCAAAATGCTCTGCGGCGTTTCGCGAAGTGCCAGCAGCACGGCCTTGCAGGCATCGGCCGAAACGCTTCTGCGGTCTGCCTTGGCGAGATAGCGCGTCTCCACCGGAAACATGCGGCCCGCCGCATGAATGATTTCGGCGTCCTGCAAATGTTGCGAAAGCCGCGCCGTATCCAGAGTGGCCGACATAATCAAAATGCGCAAATCATCACGCAGGCTTGCCCGCATGTCCAGGGTCAGCGCCAATCCCAAATCGCCATCAAGGCTGCGCTCATGGAATTCATCAAATATGATGAGGCCCACATCCTTCAGCTCTGGATCATTCTGCAGGCGCCGTGTCAGGATGCCTTCGGTGATGACTTCAATGCGGGTCGCTGCCGTAACCTTGCGGTCAAGCCGCACGCTATAGCCAACGGTTGCGCCAATGTCTTCGCCGAGCGTTTCTGCCATGCGTTTGGCTGCAGCACGTGCAGCCAGCCGACGCGGTTCCAGCATGATGATTTTTTTTCCGTCGAGCCACGGAGCGTCCTGCAGGGCAAGCGGCACCCTTGTGGTCTTGCCAGCGCCCGGCTCTGCCACAAGGATGGCGGAGTTGGTTTTTGCCAGCGCCTCGCGGAGCTGGGGAATGACCGCATCAACTGGAAAGTTCATGGGCCCAGGGGGGATTTGCACCTTCGCGCGATACGGTTATGGCAGCGGCCCGGGCCGCAAAATTCACCGCATCGCGAACTGTTGTTTCATCGAGTGTCGCCATGCCGGACTTAACCAGTTTGCGAGCCTTTGACAGGGCCGCCAGAAATCCTGCCGTGAACGTGTCGCCGGCCCCCACCGTATCCGCCACCTTCACCCTGACTGATGGCACCTGGAAGGAATAGCGCTTGGTAAAAACTTCAACACCGTTGCTGCCCTTGGTGATCACCACGATCTTGGCACCGGCCTTGAGCCATTTCCGGGCGGTGGCGGCAATGTCATCCTTGCCGGTGATCCATTTCACGTCCTCGTCGGAAACCTTGAGAATGTCACACATGGCAACAAGCCGGGCAATGCGGGCGAGATATGCCTTGCGGTTGCTGACCAGTGTGGGCCGGATGTTGGGGTCAAAGCAAATGACCCGGGATTTGCTCTCCCGCTTCATCAGGGCTTCAAGTGTCGCAGCGCCCGGGTCCTGGATCAGGCTGAAGGAACCGAAATGCAAAACATCAACATCCTTGGCAAGCTTCGGCAGGTCCTTACGCGTCAGCATGCGTCCGGCAGAATTGTCATCAAAAAAGGAATACCGCGCCTGGCCATTGTCAAGCTTCACGAAGGCCAGCGTTGAAGGCCTGTCCCAGAATTTTATGTATTTCAAATCAACGTGGCTTTCGGTGAGACCCGCCTTCAGGCTGTCACCAAAAAAGTCCGTTGAAAGCCCGGTAAAAAATCCGGTTTTGATTCCGAGCCGGCCCAGGGCAATCGCCGTATTGAAGATGGATCCCCCATTGAATGGCTGGTAGACGGGAACACCCTCGGCAGATTTGCGCGGCAACATGTCAATCAGGGCTTCGCCGCAGCATACAATCATCATTTTCCCCATTGATTAGCCATGTGATGCTATCACTTACCAAGCCCCTCGCAAAAATCAATAATTCAGTGGAATTGAATTATTGCAAAAGCGGCCTTTGGCGTGTAGATCGCCCTTTTGATGAACGTACCTCAAATTCGGAATGTGTGACAAAGCATGACCCCGCGAACTATTCCCGTTGATGTTTTTGACCTCGTTGTGTTTGGCGCCACCGGTGATCTGGCCCAACGCAAATTATTGCCCGCCCTGTTCCACCGCGATGTGCAGGGACAAATTCCGCCCGATGCGCGCATTATCGGCACATCGCGTAAGTCTATGTCGAGAGA
>JANMKJ010000257.1:0-4117 GCA_031371945.1 Rhodobiaceae bacterium | reverse complement strand
GGTTCGGTCAGCATGGCAAAGCCTGCAAACAACAAGGGCGAATAGACAAGCGCCTGGCTCAACGCCTCGCCGTACATTTCCGGCGTGGCCATTGCCAATGTAACCGCAAGATTGGCGGCAATGTAGGTGGCAACCATCCCGAGGCGCTGCACCTTGTAGGCGACAATCAGGCCGGGGACCAGCACCAGCGGAAGAAGCGCCATATTTCCACCCACCCACCAGGTGGCAGGTTGGTCCAGAACAAGGGCAGAGAGGAAAACACCGATGGCCACGGGGTTGAAAACATGCTTGCGGTGGATGGCGAGCAGGAATTTGGATGCAATGGCCGCGATGGAGGCCAAGGCCAGGCCTTCGAGACCGGCCATGTCCGTGGCCACAACAGGCGGCATTATCAGGATGAGAATGAGCGCTGTAATGTAAATGGATTCCACATTTACGGGAACGCGGAAAACCGCGGCAAGCAGCCGGTTTGTGATCCAGCAGACGCCGCCGATAAACACGGCGGAGAATGCCAGGGCGGTAGGATCGTGGGGGACAATCCCAAAAAATCCAAGACCAAAGGCCGCCACCAAAAGGACAGCGACATAGTAGAGGGCCAGCCTGTACATGGAGATGTGATTGAGTGCATTGTCGAGGACGTTTTTCATGTGATGACGAACTTTCCGAAGCCGGTTGTTTGCGTAGAAATGCCAGCCGAATTGATGACGTAGCCTTCGATGCCCGGCAATTCCTCGACGAAGTAAATACCCTCAGCGCCCATGGCAAAGGCCGCCGTGGCAAATCGATCGGCTTCCAGCACGTCTGGCGCAATGATCGTCATGCTGACGATATCGTCGATGTGCTGTGCTGGCTCATATGGATTGTAGATGTGCTGGCCGCGCACATAGGTGCCTGAGGTCGCGATCCCGCATTCGCTGACGGCCACGGCCTTTACAATTTCGTGCTCGTTGAAAGGGTTTCGAATACCCACCCGCCATTCTTCACCTGCGCTGTTGTGTCCGCCGGCTTGAATATCGCCGCCTGCATCTACATAGAAATTCTGCACGCCGGAATTCTGCAGCATGAGGGCAGCATTGCGCACGGCCCAGCCCTTCACGATGCCGGATGGGTCTATTGTCCCGTCGGCCCGCTTCACTTCAAAATAGCCATTGGTTTCAATTTTGGTGCGATCAGCATGGGCCAGAACCTCAAGCATTTCAGGACTGCGGTGCAGCCACTCTATTTCACCGCGGTTAAGGGCACTGATTTCACTGTCCGCCTTGTAAAGGCTAAAACGCTGGTCGACGTCCATGAAATAATCATAGATTTCTTCCAGCAGGTACGGCGGAGCGGCATCGACGATTTCAATGGCGATCGGCATTCCCATGATCAGGCGGGTATCGCGCATGGGTTTATCCACTGGCCTTGCCAAGGGCGCCCTTCAGCGACCGCAGATAGGCCTTGCTGGTGAGCGTTGCTCCCGATACCAGATTGACGCGGGTGCCCTGCGCCCGGATCACTTGGCTTTCCAGCATGGGGAGTGCCTGATTATTGATGGCGCGACTGGTTCGCTGGTGTTTCGGATACTGCAATACATCTACGGAAACGAGCCGCCCATCCTGGACGTTGGCACGGACCTGGACAGCTCCGAAGTAGGCGTCATATATGGGGCCGACAAAACTGCCGTCGCGATATCCACTTGCCACTGCAGCAAGTTCGACTTGTGAGCCAAGCGCATCTACCTGGGCTGTGGCACCTGCATCAACGAGTGGTGCCGGTATTGGCTGGATGGTTCCGGCCGAGGAAATCGGCGCCAGGTAAAGCCAGGCAGCGATCGACAGGGCTAGGGTTGAAGTACAACTGGTATGTTTCACGGTTCACCTTTCGAGAGTTGAGTGTTGAAAGCGCAGGGTCGACGCAATACGCGCTCTCGCTAGTTCGTGGTGGTTGGACTGGGTATTCCGGTCAGATCCGACTGGATGTCCTTGCAGGCTGGCTCCTGGCAGGTCTGCGACGGGGCTACCTGTTCGTTGAAGAGAGGGCCAGGCTTTGCGCCAACGGGTCCCGCATCGTCGTCCGATTCTTCGCCATCATCGTCATAGGAGCCGCCGTGATCCGAATCGTGGTCTTCGCCAATGCCGTCGGCGTGGGCAGCAGTTGATGCAAAAAGGCTGGATTTCACCACTATTGGTCCCGTAGCAATGATGCCAAGTGCCAATATCAGCGTAAGAACGGTTTTGGAATTCGTCATATCATGTCCTCTTCAAGTGCCGGTACTCGTGGCAACGATTGTTTCCACTGACGCATTCCTAGACCAGCGACCCTGATAGGAAGGTGATGCGTGCTGTCAGCGATCTGTCAGCTGAATTGGCCCGTCAGGCAATTGTCAGCTTCATTTTGCCAGGATATTCCCCTATAAAACGGCTACCGCTAGCAAAGCGGTCCGGGACGAACGGATAATGGTCAATTAACATGATTTCGCGGCGCAATCTCCTCTGGCTCCTGGCGGTGGGAAGTCTTTCCTTGCAAGGTGGGATTGCCCGTGCCGACGACGATGCGAACGATGACGATGAAGATGACCATGACCGTGCCCTTGACGCTGTCAGGAACAATCACGCTGCGTCGTTCAAGGAAATAATCTCCATTGTCGAAAAACGGTTTGAGGGTGAGATCATCGATGTTTCCGTCATTGGCTCCGGTCCCGACCTTGTCTATCGCATCAAACTGCTGGATGGGGAAAATCGCCTGATTGAGGTCGCGATAGGTGCCGTAAGCCGCAAGATCATCAGCATAAAAGGCATATGATGCGGGTACTGATTGTTGAAGACGAGGCCCGCATCGCTAGCGATATCAAGGATGCCATAAATAGCGGCGGCTATGTTGCCGAGGTGTCAAGTGAGGGTGAAGACGCCTGGTTCCGCGGTAGCACCGGCAACTATTCGGCCATCATCCTCGATCTGGGCCTTCCCAATCTGGACGGGTTGACCATCCTGAAGCGCTGGCGCCAGGAGGGCGTTGCGACACCGGTCATCGTGCTGACGGCAAGGGGAACCTGGGCCGAGCGGGTGGATGGCATTGATGCAGGCGCTGATGACTATTTGCCAAAACCCTTCCGGATGGAGGAACTCATGGCGAGGGTTCGCGCCCTGTTGCGGCGGTCGACCGGGCAGGTCCAACCCATCATCACCATCGGCACGGTAAGTGTTGATCCCCGCACCCAGCACGTCAGTGTCAGCGGCATACCGGTGAACCTCACGCCGCTCGAATATCGTCTCATCAGTTATCTGTTCCACAATAGCGGACGCGTCATTTCCCAGTCAGAACTGAGCGATGCGCTGTATTCCCACGACAGCGAGCGCGATTCCAATGCAATTGAAGCGCTGGTTGGCCGGCTTCGCAAAAAGATCAAGACCCCGATCATAGAAACGCGCCGCGGCTATGGTTACACGGTCGTGGCGCAAGCGGCATGAAGGCTGGCTCGCTGCGGCTCCGGTTGCTTGTGGCCGCGGCAGTTTCCATTGCCGCAGCCCTGTTTGTCGCAGGCTTTGCATTGACTGCGCTGTTCGAGCGCCAGGTTCGTGACCGCGTCATGCAGGAACTCAACAATGATCTCTTGCAGCTGGCGGGCGCCATTGAAGTGTCTGACGCCGGGGACGTCAAGGTTACGCGGGCCCTGGCGGACCCCCGATATGAAACGCCCTACAGCGGAAAATACTGGCGCATTTCGCAATTGAGCCCGGCATTGCCACCGTCAATCGTTTTACCCCGGTCGCGCTCACTTTGGGATAGCGAGCTCCAATCCGCCAGTTCCAAGACAGGACCGGAAGGCGAGCAGCTGGTCACGGCAGAACGGACGATTTCCATCACCGCCAAGCAGGGCAAGGTTTCGCTGCTGTTGGTTGTGGGCACCCATAACGAGGAAATCACCTCGCCGCTCGCCAGGTTTCGCAACCAACTCACAATCTATCTCTCGCTTATCGGCCTCGCGCTGACGGTTGCCGCGTGGCTGCAGGTCTCCATTGGACTGAGGCCGTTGCAGGCGCTGCGCCAGCAGCTCTCCGAGATTAACGCCAGACGCTCGAAGCGGCTTCACGGCCCATTTCCAACCGAAGTGCAGCCCCTGGTTTCCGAATTCAAT
>JANMKJ010000243.1:0-10632 GCA_031371945.1 Rhodobiaceae bacterium | reverse complement strand
CCACCTCTACCACTATCTGGGAAAAACTGGGATTCAGGAAAGCCTCGGGCGTCAGCGAGGCGGGCTGGGGGCAAACCCTCATCGCCGGTCTCGTCAGCTTCATCTACTTCCTGCCGGTGCTGCTCATCATCATCACTTCGTTCAAGCTGCAGAACGAGGCCCTGTCGGTACCCCCTAAATTTTTCCCAACGTCCTTCTTTGGCCTGATCCCGGATGTCTATGTCTTCACGCCAACCCTTGAGAACTTTACCTCGGTGTTCTCGCGTGCCTTCACCACCGGCGGGGCCGTTGAAAGCACGGGCTTTGACCGCTTCTTCTTCAACTCCATGTTCATCGCCGGCTCATCTGTTTTGCTTGCCCTCGTCATCGGCACGCTCGCCGCCTACGGTTTCTCGCGTTACCCGCTTAAGGGTAACGACACCTACCTGTTCATCATTCTCACGACCCGCATGCTGCCAGCCATCGTGGTGATCATTCCCATCATCCTGATGTTCCGCATCGCGGGACTTTCCGGCTCATACGTCGGCATCATTTTCCTCTACACCGCCTTCAACCTGCCGTTCACCATCTGGATGATGAAGAGCTTCTTTGACGAGTTGTCACTGGACGTGGAAGATGCAGCCCGCATTGATGGCTCGTCCGAGCTTCGCGTCTTCTTCAAGGTGTGCCTGCCGCAGGTCATTGCAGGCCTCGCCGCCACCTTCGTCTTCGGCCTCATCCTCACCTGGAACGAGTTCCTGTTTGCCCTGCTGCTCACCGGCATTGATACCCGCACCGTGCCTGTCGCCATGAACCAGGCCGTAGCCGGTGGTGGCATCGGCGTGCTGTGGGGCCTGCTTGCGGCAATTGAAACACTCTTTCTCATCCCCGTTTTCCTCGTCACGTTCTTCCTGCAAAATCACTTGCTGCGTGGCGTCACCTTCGGAACCGTAAAGCGCTGACATGTCAACAATCGAAGTCAAGAAGATCACCAAGAAATACGGCGACTTTACCGCTGTCAAGGATGCGGACCTGTCGGTAAAGGCTGGTGAGGTTGTCTGCCTGCTCGGTCCTTCGGGCTGCGGCAAGACGACAACGCTGCGCATGATCGCAGGCCTCGAACGGGCAACCGAGGGCGATGTCATCATTGCCGGAAAACGCATGAATGATCTCCCGCCTGAAAAGCGTGACATCGCCATGGTGTTCCAGTTCTACGCGCTCTACCCGGCCTTGAGCGTCGGCGACAATATCGCCATGCCGTTGCATTTTGAAAAGCTCACCAAGGAAGAAACGGACAAGCGCGTTAATAAGGTTGCAAAAATCCTGCATCTCACGGACGTCTTGAACCGCATGCCGGGCCAGGTGTCCGAAGGCGAGAAGCAGCGCATCGCCGTGGCCCGCGCCATCGTAAGGGATCCCAACTGCTTCCTGTTTGATGAGCCCCTGTCACGCCTCGATGTTGAACTCCGCCATTCCATGCGCGGGCAAATCAAGGAAGTTCTGTCGAATCTGTCCAAGGCCACGGTTATTGTCACCCACGACCAGCTTGAGGCTCTGACCATGGCAGACCGCATTGCCATCATGAAGGACGGCATGATCGAGCAGGTGGGAACACCCCACGAAGTCTTCGCCAAGCCTGCCAACGTCTTCGTGGCAAGCTTCATTGGCACGCCGCAAATGAACCTGATGGAAGCTGACCTGAAGTCTTTCGGCAAGGGGCTGGCCTCGGTGACGCTTGCCGGAAACGCCGTCGAATTTGCGGCCGATCCTGCCGTGTCGCAGCTCAAGCCCAGCAAGGTCATGATCGGCATTCGCCCGCGGGCCTTTACGGCGGAAGACAAGGCCAGCAAGGGCACCATCCAGGCCCAGGCCGAACTGATTGAGCCCATGGGTGCCGAAACGCTCATCCATGCCCGCACCAAGTCGGGCGGCGATATCCGTGTGGTGGTGCAGCGCAACCAGCGCGTCAAGATTGGTGAAATCATGCACTTGAAGCCCGACCCCAAGCAAACCCACTTCTTTGGCGAAAATGGAAGGGCGGTGCGCTCATGAGCGATAATTCCACCGGCATGACACCTAAGGCTGCATGGCGCCTTGAGATGTTCATTATTGGCCTGGGGCTCCTGGCGCTCTTGCTCATATTCCAGCCCTTCAGCATCACGGTCTTTGCCATCGGCAGCGGCCTTGTTGTGTTGGCAGGCCTTGTCAACAATCTCCTGCCCTTGGCCCAACCCGGTGTCCCCGTGCGATCGGTTTTCGTGGTAGGCTTGGTGGTTGCCATGATATTCTGCATCGTCTTGCTGGTATCGATTTCGGCAGCCCATCTCTACGGCGTATTTTTCCTGAAACCGCCTGATCCCAATACGATGCTGGGCAAGGCAGCCCTCGCAACGCCACCCTTTTATAAGCAGGGCTTCGTCTGGGGCCTTGCAGTCGTGGCCGCCGCCTTGGCAGCACTGATTACCTATATGAACAAGGCCCGTGGCTAAAATGCGCTACGATGTGTCCGTCATCGGGCTTTATATTCTCGATGTGCTGGGCCGCCCCGTTACAAAAATACCAGACCGCGGAAATGTGGATTTCATCGAGGAGATCCGCCTGACCGTCGCCGGCACCGCTGGTGGAACCGTGGTGGATACGGCAAAACTCGGCCTTAAAAGCCTGGCCGTAGGTGCCGTAGGCGATGACGAGAAGGCCGATTGGGTTCTCCTCACGCTCAACAAGCACGGCATTGATACCACCGCCATGCAGCGCATTCCCGGGGTTCCCACCTCGGCTACAATTCTCAATGTTCGCCCCAATGGTGATAGGCCAGCCCTCCACGTGCGCGGCGCTTCTGATCACTTTGACGTGGCCCCCGCCATGTATGACCAGGTGTTCGACGCGCCCATCATCCACCTCGGCGGCACCGGCCTGCTGCGCAAGCTGGACGGTCCCGCCAGTGTCACCCTCCTCAAGGAAGCAAAGAAGCGGGGCCGCATCGTCACCTTTGACCTGATCGCCGCCAACGCCGAAACCGCAAGGATTGTTGAGCCGCTTCTGCCATTCATCGACTATTTCATGCCCTCGATCGAAGAAGCCAGGGACATGTCGGGCCAGTCATCCGTAGAAGAGTGTGCAAAGTTCTTCCTCGGCCATGGTGCCAAATGTTGCGTGTTCACTCTCGGCGGTGACGGTGCCTACTACGCCCATACGGATGGCACCCATCTCAAGTCGCCCGCCTATGATATCAAGGTTGTTGATACGACAGGCTGTGGTGATGCCTTTGATGCAGGTTTCATCGCCGCCCTGCACCATAAAATGGACGTTGAGACATCCCTGCGCTTTGCCCAGGCGTCAGCCGGATTGGTGGCAACCGGGCTCGGCTCCGATGCCGGTATTGTGTCCTTCGAACAAACCCTGAAAACAATGAATGCATGGAAAATCAAAAAATGAGATTCACCGGGAAGCGGGCAGTGGTAACAGGTGGTGCTTCAGGCATTGGTGAAGCGGTCGCAAAGCGCATTGCCGCCGAAGGCGGGCGCGTTGTCGTCTGGGATGTGAACGGCGGCATCAAGGTTGACATCTCCGATTATGCATCCGTCGAAAAGGCGGGTGCCGAAACCATCAAGCAGCTCGGCGGCATTGATATCCTGGTGAACAGTGCTGGCATTACAGGCCCCACCGTTCCCCTCATCGAGTTTCCCATTGAAGGCTGGAAACAGGTGATTGACATCAACTTGAACGGCACGTTCTATTGCAACCGTGTTGTCGCCCCCCACATGGTGGCGCAGAATTACGGCCGCATTGTCAATATTTCCTCCATAGCAGGCAAGGAAGGCAACCCCAACGCCTCCGGCTACTCCGCCTCGAAAGCCGGTGTCATTGCTCTGACCAAGTCGCTTGCCAAGGAATTGGCCAAGTACAACATCACCGTGAACGCCATAACCCCCGCCGCCGTCCGGACCCCCATCTTCGATCAAATGCCGCAGGCCCACATTGATTTCATGCTGTCCAAGATCCCCAAGTCGCGTTTCGGCACCGTGGATGAAATGGCCAGCATCATTTGCTGGCTGGCGTCGGAAGAATGTTCTTTCTCCACTGGTGCGGTTTTCGATGTATCCGGCGGTCGCGCCACCTATTGAGGTTTTCCAATGCAACGCATGGCCCAGATCATAAAAGTCAAACCCGAAGTCATTCCGGAATACAAGCGCATCCACGCCGCCGTCTGGCCGGAAATCCTCAAAGCCATCGCCGATTCAAACATCCGCAACTACACGATCTTCCTGCGCGAACCCGAAAACATCCTGTTTGCCTATTGGGAATACCACGGCACTGATTTCAAGGCTGACATGGAAAAAATCAAGAATGCGCCCCGCATGCGTGAATGGTGGGACATCACCGACCCGATGCAGGAACCCTATGAAACCCGAAGCCCCGGCGATTGGTGGGCCGTTGCCGAAAACGTGTTCCACACGGATTAGTGCTGAGGGGACCAACTCCCCCAACCACCTTTCATGCCCGCTCTCTTTCGGCAATCCCCGCCTCCGCGGGAATGACAAGCTTCTGGAGCTTCTTTTTACTCTTGACATGTTCATTCCTAACATGCCATGAACGTTCCTGATATGTTCCAAGCATCCACACACTCCACCTTCGACTGGCCTAGAGCCATAGAGCGCAATAGCCAAGCGCTTAAGGCCGTCGTTGCGACCCTGTACGCCATGCTCGGCCTCGCCGGGGGTGCAACGGTGGCGCGGCTGCCGGAGTCAATTTACCGTTCCGTGCTGCGGGTGTTGCGGCCGGCCGAGTCTGCGGTGCGGCGGCTTGTGGTGATCGTGGCGCGGGGGCTTGTCGTAAAGCCTGCACCAGCGCGGCCCATGCCCGCAAAGCCAATCGTCAAGGGAAGAGCGAGTTCTCATCCCACATTCAGATTGTTTGATCCACGGAAAATTTTTGTGGACGTTTGCCACGTAACTGGTCCGCGGATACTCCCGCGGATCCACGTTTTCGGACCTGATCCGCGGGTGGCGGCCCTTTGGGTCACACGCGCGAAGCAATCCCGCTTCGCAGCAGGATGATGGCCTCTTCAATAGTCAGCGATTGGTTCGGCGTCTCCAGGCCCTCAAGGCCGCACTCGATAATCTCCCACACCAGGCACGCCGACTGGTGCGCGCCAGGGCGCGGCGCGACAAAATCCCAAGCCTCAAATTTTTGTCACCACTCCGGCCGGGTCCACCTCCCGGCCACCGCAAGGTGAAACTCCATGAAATCGACGAAATCCTCGCTGAATGCCATGGTCTCGCGAGAGATGCATTGAAAATTGATTCATCTTGAGAATGTTTGAACTCACAGCTTCCCCATTCCCCCATCTGTCATCCCCCATTCCCGCGAAGGCGGGAACCCAACTTCATTGCGCAATTGGATCACCGCTTGCGCGGGGATGACGACTTCGGAGCAAAGAAATTTTTTTCCACCTCTGCAAACGCCCGCTGATATACATTTGCTTCGGTATTGGGCATCAGTGTCAGGTCATCATGGGGACTGGCCACCCAGTCACCGGTCCACACGCCAAAGGTGGAGTTATCGGCCGTTACCGGCCACAGCCTGGGGCCAGACACGTAATTCATCCACGGCAATTCGCATTTGGTAATCCGGTAGGAAAACGACCGCGTAATATCGCAGAGATGCAGCAGTTCCTCATTGTGGTGGCCCTCGCCGAAATAAAAATCCCGTACCCCTGAAACCTTGTCTGGCCTTGCTTTTTTCAGCATGTGCATTTTCGTGATGTCGCCGTGCCAGGCTCCCATGCCGGCAAAATCCCGAATGCGGGACCAAACCTGGTCAACCGGTCCCTTGATTACCCGTGACGTCCACACCTTGTTGGGCGACCATGCCTTCCAGCGCACGCTTCCTGCCGGTTTTCCGATCTTTTCCCGTTTGATCTTCTCCGCCAGTGATTTCAGCCCGCCCGCGAAGACGTCATTGGAAATGATCTTCACATATTTGCCCTCGTCTCCCGGTGCCTCGTCGAAGGTGGATTCCCATTCAGCAAATGTCGCATCGGAGTTTGTAACCGGCATCAGCCGCACCGTGGCAATATAGTTCGTGACCGGGAAGGCCGGCTTTTCAAAATTGTAACTGAAGCAATAGCGCGCATCATCCAGCATCAGAAGTCGCTCGCGGATGTGCGTGCCATCAACCGTATGGAAATTGCGCACGCATCCCACCACATCTGCATCAAGCCCGCCTTCAATCTTGGAATCCGCAATGCCCACGGCCCAGCCCGGAAGTCCATTGAAATCGCGCACGACACGCCATACCGCTTCAACCGGTGCCTTGATAATTCTGCTGGCATAGGCCCGTGCCATTGGCGTCTCCCTAGAAAGAAATATTCTTGAATGATCTGGTCTGCTGCGTGAGCGCTATTTCGGTGGGCAATCGCTCCATTGAACTTGCGCCGTAGAATCCGTGAACGTTTTTTGTATGTTTCAAAATATACTCGGCATCAGCCGGTGACGAAATCGGTCCGCCGTGGCAAATCACCATCACATCCTTGCGTACCCGTTTTGCAGCCTCGGCCCATTCGTCAATCAGGGCAGGGCAGTCCGAAAGTTTCAACGCCGATTCAGCCCCGATGCTGCCGCCCGTCGTCAGTCCCATGTGGGGAACGATCATGTCTGCCCCAGCCTCGGTCATGGCAATGGCTTCGTCAGCCGAGAAAACGTAAGGCGTTGTCAGCATGTCGCGCTCATGGGCTTTGCGGATCATGTCTACCTCCAGTCCGTAGCCTATGCCGGTTTCCTCAAGGTTCTTGCGAAAAATGCCGTCGAACAAGCCAACAGTCGGAAAATTCTGCACGCCGGAAAATCCCAGCGCCTTCAAATGATCCAGCAGGTGATCCATGATGGCGAAAGGATCCGTGCCATTGACACCCGCCAAAACCGGCGTGTTTTTGACCACCGGCAAGACCTCATGGGCCATTTCCTGTACAATCTCGTTGGCATTGCCATAGGCCAAAAGTCCCGCCAGCGAACCCCGACCTGCCATGCGGTAACGACCGGAATTGTATATGACGAAGAGGTCGATGCCACCGGCTTCTTCACATTTTGCTGAAAGTCCGGTGCCAGCACCTCCGCCGATTATGGGCTGGCGCTTGGCAATCATGCCGCGGAATTTTTCCAGCAGTACTCTGCGTTCAATGCGGGCCATTTTTCCTCAACGTGTTATGGATTTGAATTGCTTGACAACTTCCTGCGCAAAAGCAGCATCGTTGATATGGGCGTCAACTTCAACAAGTTTACGGTTGCGTGCCGCAACCCAGCCTTTGCGTATGGCTTCGAATAACGCCTCATCTGCCTGGGGGTCATGAAAGGGCTGGCCCTCGGCATCAATGGCGGAAACGCCTTTCAGTGGCAGCAGGAACCGGACAGGTCCAGGCATCCTGTTGATCCGTTCAACAATCCACGCTCCGATGGCGGTGTTTTCTGCGGGCGTCGTACGCATTAGGGTGACTTGCGGATTGTGAATGTAGAACGTCCGTCCCTCGAATTTTGCCGGCACCGTTTCCCGGCTTCCAAAATTTACCATGTCGACAGCACCAACCGATGCTACATAGGGAATGCCAGTCCGGATCATGGCTCCGAAGCGATCGTCGTTACAGGCAAGTGTTCCGCCAACCAGGTAATCCGCCACTTCAGTCGTCGTGATGTCGATGACACTGGCCAGCAGGCCCGAATCCACCAGCTTCTCCAGTGATTGGCCACCCGTTCCCGTGGCATGAAAGACAAAGCATTCGTGGTCGCTCTCGATTGCGCTGCGAATTTGCGTAACACAGGCCGTCGTCACGCCAAACATCGTAATGCCAACACCTGGCTTGTCGGCTTTTGACTGCCGGATGGAATGCAGCGCCATGCCGGCCATCGCATGGGCGCCATTGGCAATGACTTTGCGCGAAATTGCATTCAATCCGGCTACGTCCACCACTGCATACATCATGGCAATATCCGATGGCCCCACATAGGCTGCTGTGTTGCCCGACGCCACTGTTGAAATCATCAGTTTGGGAACCCCTACGGCTAGGGCCCGCATGCCCGCCGTCACGATGGCCGTATTGCCTGACCCGCCCAATCCCAATACTCCGCCCACGTCTTTGCGGCTGGTGAGATAACGCGATAACGCCACGGCCATGCCCGCAACCGCTGCCCCCCGGTCAGCAAGGCCAAGTACTGCCGCCTCGCCATCTGGATGAAACGCTGCAACTGTCCGCGCACTTACATCGCTTAAGAATCTATGGGACGTTGTTGAAACATCAACCAGCACCGCGCCTGCGCCCGCGCGTTCGACCATGCGCTTGGCGTAGCGAAGTTCGGCCTCCTTGGTATCAAGTGTCCCGATAATATAGACGCGTGACTTCACTTCGCCTTGGCCCAACCCTGTTTCATGTTCTTGAGCCCCAACAGGTAAACCTCTTCACGGTTCGGGAAAAAGTCGCGCCAGACCTTGGTTGCTGCAGCGAGTGCAGGAAGTGCTCGTCCAAAAGCTTCAATCGTCAGGTAGCCATCATACTTTGCTGCCCGCAACGCCTTGTATGTTGCAGCCCAAGGCACATGACCCTTGCCCGGCGTACCCCGGTCATTTTCCGAAATGTGAACGTGGATCAAATGTCGCTTGATGTCCTTGATTGCGGCAACCGGATCCTTCTCCTCGATGTTGGCATGGAATGTATCATACATGCCCTTTATCGCCGGGTGGTCGACCTCGTCCAGATAATCGCCAAGCTGCGCCATGGTGTTGGCGAAATAGCATTCAAAACGGTTCAGGGCTTCCAGTGCCAAACGAACGTCCTTCTTGGCCGCATGGTCTCCTACCTTATGGTGAAATGAAATCCCGCGCTTGCGCTCGGCGGAGGTGAGCCCGTTTCCCGAGAAACTGCCGATTTCCGAATGCATGGGACCGCAGACGATCTTGGCTCCCAGCGCCGCAGTACAGTCCAGAACTTTTTTGACATAGGCAGAAGCCGCATCACGCGAAGCTTTATCAGAAGCTATCGGATTTTTGCCTGAAGGTCCGATGACTCCAACCGCCGTCCGCTCTAGCCCAATCTGATCCAGCAAATCCCCAAGCCTGGCGTAATGATCCGGCTCGCCTTCCAGGATTGGAATTTCCACACTATCGTAGCCCGCCCTTTTGAGACTCTTGAAGATAGGCGTATGCTCGGCTGTTATATGGGTCGTCCACAGCAGTAAGTTGAAACCAGTCTTCACGCGCGTATCCTCCGTTAGCCATGAACTAAGCGCCTAGAGAACAGCCTTTTCACCGTGTTTTGTCAATTTATGATATGCGGTTTGGGATCATCAGGCGAGTGGAGCATAGTCGATTTCCATGAACGCCAAGACCTCTGGAACCCAGCGGTCGCGCACGAAGGCCACGTGGGCGGGATGCGCATTGTAGGCGTCATAGGCCGCCTGATTGGCGAACGTAAAGGAAAAGCCAAATGCAAAATCGTTCTTCGGGCTGATCTGCCTGAATTGTTCAAGCCGGCCGACTTCGGGTATGGCGGCAAGGTTCCGCCCAGCCTCCATGAAGCTCGCTTCTTCTTCGGAACCAGCGGGGTGTTTCAAACTGAAAACGACGGTATGCAGGATCATTTCACTTCCCTGATGAACATTGCAATTCCCGTCACTAAACCACGAACAAACGTAATCTTCCAAGAAAGAAATCCCGTTTGACAAAATTGAACTGGGTCATGATTGGCGGCGGTCAACATCCGGGTGTTCGGTGAAATGGGAGGTTTGCGCAGGGCCTAGGAATGGCCAAACCAGTTGTTCTGGACGCCACTCAACCAACCTACGATCACGCTTAAACGCGGCGGCCCCGGACTTTCACCAGAAGCGGACCGGTCGTCGCGCGTGACTATCGGCCATGCCGAAGGCATGCCGCTGGTATTTGCCAACATTTACGCAGATCTCGCTGAAGTTATTGCCGCTAAAAAGCGAATGCGCTCACCCAACCCGCTGGCCATCCATTACCCCAAGGCTGTCGCTGGCTTGCGTTCAATCAATGCTGCTGTTCAATCTGCCAAGCTCAAAGGCCAGTGGCACGACGTCCGACCGCCTTCGCTGCTTTAAGTCACTTCAAGATGGAACCCCGAATGATCTGGAAAAACAGCCAGTAGGGCAAAATCCGCGCGATTTTCAGGATGGCCACAAAACGCCGGGGATAAGCGATTTCGAAGCGTTTCGTGGCAAGCCCGGCGATGCTCAACCGCGCCGCTTCGGCGGGTTGCATCAGGAATGGCATTGGAAAATCATTCTTGGCGGTCATTGGGGTTTCTACAAATCCCGGATTGATGATGCTGATGGTAATGCCCTTGGCCTCGAGTTCTGGCTTTAGGCTTTCCGCGAGGTTGATAAGAGCTGCCTTGCTTGGCCCGTAGGCCGCGGCTTTCGGGAGTCCTCGATAGCCCGCGACACTTGCAATCCATGCAATGTGCCCACTGCGCCGTTGCAGCATGAATGTGAGCAGGCCAGAAAGGCAATTCACCACGCCCATATAATTCACGTCCATGATGCTGGAAAAAAGGCTGGGGTCGATCTTGTCAGCTTCTACCGGACCATAACTGCCAGCACCCAGAATCGCCAGATCGATAGGCCCCAGATCCCGTTCAATCCTCCC
>JANMKJ010000218.1:0-4126 GCA_031371945.1 Rhodobiaceae bacterium | reverse complement strand
AACGATGATGTCTTCGGTGAAGATGGCAACGACAGTCTAGCTGGCGGGGCCGGTGCAGACAAAATCGATGGCGGTAGTGGTATAGATACAGCCGACTACAGCACTTCTCTACAGGGTGTGACCGTCAACCTGGCAACGGGTGTGGGTACTGGTAGCGATGCACAAGGTGATACCCTTTTCGATATCGAGAACTTGAGAGGTTCGCGCTACGGTGATGTTCTCATCGGCAATGCCGGAAACAATAAACTTGAAGGCGGCGTCGGTGACGACACGCTGGTTGGGGGTGCCGGAGCTGACGTCATTGACGGAGGTGACGGTTTGGATACGGCAAGCTATGCCGGATCTTCCGCTGGTATCAACATCAACCTGTTCACCAACACGTTCTTCGGTGGCGATGCGGATGGCGACTTCCTGACCGGAATTGAAAACATCACTGGATCGGAATTCAATGACACACTTGCCGGTAATGCGACTGCCAACGTGCTGGCAGGCGGCGCGGGCGTTGATACGCTGGACTATGCGGCATCGAACGCGGGTGTAACCGTCAATCTCGACAGCAACTCAGCTTCTGGCGGGTTTGCGGAAGGCGACGTCATTTCTGGATTTGAGAACCTTGTTGGCACGGCATTCGACGATCAATTAACCGGAAACGCTGCAGCCAACATTCTCAATGGTGGTGTGGGCAATGACATGCTGCAGGGCTTTGCAGGCGATGACACCTTGCAAGGCGGCGATGGCAATGACCGGCTTTATGGCGGTGCGGGTGCTGATATTCTGAACGGCGGAAGCGGTGTTGACACAGCCGATTACCGCTATGCAACGGGCGGCGTGACGGTGAGTCTCCTCAGTGGAACTGGCTTCGGCAATGATGCGCAGGGCGATACATTGACCGGCATTGAAAACCTCGCGGGTTCAAACTTCGATGACGTGTTGACCGGCGATGCGGGTAAGAACCGCTTGGTAGGCAACGAAGGTGCCGACAAGCTTTACGGCGGTGCGGGCGATGACATGTTCGACACCGGTGGCGGCTATGACTTTGTAGACGGTGGCTCGGGCGTGGACACGGTGACCTTTGACGACTCCTGGGGGGCTGTCGTTGTCAATCTGGCTACGGGCAAGGGTTCAGGCGCCGAGGCTGCGAATGACACATACATCAATGTCGAAAACGTTGAAGGCTCGGCGTTTGGTGATATTCTGACAGGTGATGCGAACGTGAACCGGCTGAACGGCATGGAAGGCAATGACACGCTGAACGGTGGCGGCGGTAACGACGTGCTGGTGGGTGGCACTGGTGCCGACGTACTGAACGGCGGCGACGGCGACCAGGACGCGGCAAGCTATCAGGAAGCCACATCAGGCGTGGTTGTCAACCTTGTCCTCGGAGGCAGTGGTGGCGATGCGGCTGGCGACACGTTCGCCGGCGTTGAATACGTCTATGGGTCGAACTTCAACGACCAAATCACAGGCGATGGCGCCATCAACCGGTTGACCGGTGGCCAGGGCGATGATCGCCTGGACGGCGCTGCAGGCAATGACTATTTGCTGGGTGAAGCTGGCAATGACACTTTAATCGGCGGTCTGGGGGCAGACGTGTTCGTGTTTGACAAGAGTTTCGGTCATGACACGATCGATGATTTCTGGGCGGGGGCGGGCCGCACGGACCGGGTGTGGATCACCGGCACTGACATCCACAATTTCGATGACGTGCTGTCTCATTCGGTGGAGAGTGGCGGTAACGTGACCTTCACAATCAACGCCAATGACAGCATCACGTTCACGGGCCTTAGCTTGGCCCAGTTCACGGCTGACGACTTCATCTTTGCGTAAACAAAAAAGCCCGGCTCACGAATGAGACCGGGCTTTTTACATCCTGCAATTCTATCAGGCGATTTCGCGGTAGTCGTCTTGGCCAGCCATTGGGGGAGCGCCCTCGCGTAGCACGTAGCCACGGCCCCAGACGGTTTCGATGAAGTTCTTGCCTTCGGCAGCCGTTGCAAGTTTCTTGCGCAGCTTGCAAATGAACACGTCGATGATTTTCAATTCCGGTTCGTCCATGCCGCCATAGAGATGGTTGAGGAACATTTCCTTGGTGAGGGTGGTGCCTTTGCGCAAGCTCAGGAGCTCGAGCATCTGGTATTCCTTGCCGGTGAGGTGCACGCGCTGGCCACCCACTTCGACGGTTTTGGTATCGAGGTTGACGAGGAGTTCGCCGGTAAGAATAACGGATTGGGCGTGGCCCTTGGACCGGCGCACCACGGCATGAATGCGGGCGACAAGCTCGTCCTTATGGAAAGGCTTGGTCATATAGTCATCAGCGCCGAAGCCCAGGCCCTTGACCTTGTCTTCGATTCCGGCAAGTCCGGAGAGGATGAGGATCGGGGTTCCGACCTTCGAAACCCGCAGAGACTTCAGAACTTCGTAACCGGACATGTCTGGCAGGTTGAGATCGAGAAGGATGATGTCGTAATCATAGAGTTTGCCAAGATCCACGCCTTCTTCGCCGAGGTCGGTTGTGTAGACATTGAAGCCTTCGGACTTCAGCATCAGCTCAATGCTTTGGGCTGTTGCGGTATCGTCCTCGATCAGCAGTACTCTCATATCGAACCCCTTTTTTGCGGGCCCAATCAAGGTGCCCTTCATGTCGCGCTGCCAACAAGCAACTGCCTTTGACGCGCAACAAACCGTTAACTCTGAAAATTAAGATAAGCTTAGAAAGGTTAACAAAACCTAATCTTGATGCTCAAAACTTTAACCAACTAACCACTACATGTAGTAGTCAACTCAAAAGACCTACCATATATAGTTTTTCAACTTTAGTTGGTGGGGGTACAGACATAATTAATTGCAAATCGCCGTAGTTTACTGAGCCTTAAGCTTACCCGTTCATGATGTTGTTTCGAAACGACCGAATCTTCTGGTTAGTTGATTCGGCGAATCGTGAATAGGGGCTTTCAACCTTGCCCCAGTTTGTATTTTGAGTTTGTGAGGAATTCCATGCGTTCACGTGAAACCCTACTTCGGCTGCACCGCTTCCGCACCGAGGAGCGCCGTCGCCAGGCCTCTGACATTGATGGCATGATCCAGGATCTTATGAAGAAGTATGATGAGCTCGACGCGCACGTGCGTTTTGAAGAGAGCCGCAACAATGTGACAGATCCAGCCAACGTGAACTATTCGATGGCAGCCAAGGCCACCCGTGGCCGTCGCGACAACCTGCTGAAATCAATTGCCGACCTCAAAGACCAAAAAGAAGCGGTGATGGTGCAGTTGGGCGACGAAGAGACCAGCTTGCGCAAGGTTGAAATGCTGATGGAGAAAGAAGGCAGCGTGGCTGCGGCTCCGGCAGTTCCAGTTCAGGCTATTCACGCCCACTAAGGCTTCAACGAAAACATTTTCAATCGCTGATACGGTTTGCGGGCCGCGTCAGCGATTTTTTTCAGGGCGGCAGGTAACTCGACAGGCCTTTCCTCTCGGGCGGCAAAGCCTGTAGACTCCCATACGGCATTATACCAGTGGGGTGCCCACACGCCGTCAAACGACTTTGGCCCCTTGGGCCACTGCAGCATTGCCTCGTCAAAGGAAATCCCCAAACTTTTACAGAGTTTGCTCAGAACCGCGTGGGGGTTCTGCAAGATATCATCGGCATCCACGACGGGAGGTGCGCTGCCCAGCTTCTGGGCGATGGTGTCGAAAATCTCTGCCTGCTCCACGAAGCCAATGTCACGGAGCGAAACATCCGTCCACTTCCTGGTGTAGCTCGCCAACACGCGTTCGGGTGAGCGAATGAGAAAGGCGTTGCTGAGTTGGTGAATCCATGCGCGGTCAAAACCCGGCAACATATGGTGGGTCATGTGCTTTTGGTAGAATAAGGGTGTGGCGGCGGGATGCACGCATTTTGCCACGAGCCTGTCCCAGTCAGATTCATTGGCGGCAATGATTGCATCGCGCATGGGATGATCATTGCCGTGATTGACCAGGGAGAAAGCATAGAAGGGTTCGTCCCAGGCGGTGCAGTCGGCGCGGTTACCGAATGAATACATCATGGCAGTCGAAATGTTGCGGGGGCCAGACCACATGGCGAGGTTGGTCATGTCAGTTGCTCATTCATCTTCATACGAGCGCTCCT
>JANMKJ010000172.1:0-2781 GCA_031371945.1 Rhodobiaceae bacterium | reverse complement strand
ACGTCAAGGTCGCCGGCCTGCATTGCAGCAAGTGCGTCCTGGGTTGCGTCAACGCCGCCTACGAGCATGGTTTTCATGTCCACGTTCGCAGCCTTCATCGCCTGGATGGCGCCAATGGCCATTTCGTCGTTGTTGGCAATCACGGCATCGTAGGGTTTGCCGGCCGAGATCCAGTTGGTCATCAGGCTTTGGGCCTGGTCACGGGACCAGTTTGCGGTTTGCTCGTCAATGATGTTGACCTTCACACCACAATCAGCACCACCGATAACGTCATGGATGTCAGCGGTGCGCTGCACTGCGGCCTGGTTGGAAAGTTCACCCTGCATGACATAGACGTTTGCTTCGGCTTTTCCTGCTTCCTTGAGAAGACGGCAGATTTCCTTGGTTTCCAGGGTACCGGAGTCGACTTCGTTCGATGCCACAAAGGCCTGGTTGTCGGGCATGGTATCCACGTTGACTGGCTGGCGGTTCACGTAAACCAATGGAATGTTTGCAGCGGCTGCAGCGTCTGACATGGCCTGGGTGGCGGATGTGTCAACCGGATTGACGATGATGGCCTGTACGCCGGAGGCAGCGAAGTTCTTGATCTGGTCAAGCTGCTTGGCGACGTCATTGCCAGCGTCTTCGATTTGTACCGAAACGCCCATCTCCTTGGACTGGGCTTCAATTCCGTTGCGCAAAACCGTGAGGAAGTTGTCGTCGAAAAGTGCCATTGATACGCCAATCTTGGTTTCAGCCAGGGCTGAAGTCGACATGAGTGCGGCCATCGAGGCGGCAAGAACAAACTTTTTCATTATGGGCTCCTAATTGCAGGTGTCCGGTTACACCTTTTGTTTGCCGGAATTGCCCCACACGGGGCGAAGTCAGGTGCCGCTACGTCTTGTTATCGATCAGGCCGCGTGAAGCGCTGCGGGCAAGGGGCTGCCCGGTTTTCCTCCCATGACCCGCACGTGCTTCTGGTGGCGCGTTGCGGAAGCTTATGAATAGAATTTTTGTTCTAATCATAAGTTAGTTAGGATAGTTTATTCCAAATTCCTGCAGAGTCAATTTGCAGTCAGGGGGACGCTGGTAAAACCATCATTTAACATCATTTACGGGTGCGCGGTTCTTGATGGTTTCCTCTCAGATGTTTTCGCTAATGTAGATATCAGCTGGCAACAGCACCTGTTCTGGAAGGTTTTTTCCGTCGCAGGCCGCAATCATGCACTGTACGGTCCGATGGGCCATGTTCTGGACCGGTGTGGCCAGCACCATGTCGAGCACCCCGTCGATCAACGCAGAGCGCGTTGCGGCGGTAAGTTCGTTGCAAATAGCTACAATACGGTGCCCCGAGACGTGCTCGCGCAAAGCCCTGATGAGGCCATCCTGGCCGCCGCCCGTATCATAGATGGCGACAAGACCTGGCTGCGAGGCGAGGAGATTGGCCGCAGCTTCGTAGGCAATCCGGTGGTCGTCGAGGAACACGGTAGGCTCCAACAGTTGCAGGTCAGGCGCATGTTCGCGCAGATAGCTGCGGAAGCTGATTTCCGACATTTCCTGGCTGAGATAGCGATGGCTGCCCACGAGGATGCCCACTTTTCCGGGCTGGCGCGCGGTTCTTGCCACCAGCCATGCGGCGGTGCGGCCGGCCTTGCGCGTATCGACCGACAGGCAGGATTTGCGCGTCGGGCTGGATATGTCGCTCAGCAGGGTAAAGACCGGCTTGCCGCGGGCTGCCAAGCGTTCCACGGCTTCATTTACCAGCGGATGGTCAACCGTTACCACGGCCATTGCATCGCATCGGGGCGCCATGTTCTCCAACCCCTCGACAATCCGCTTGGGGACGAGTTCCTCGCTGAAATCCACGATGGCCTTGGCGCTCACGTCAACCGCGGCTGTGGTCGCTTTTACAAGTTCGGAGCCAAGGGATTGGTAAAAGGCATCCTGCCGCTTTTGCAGGAGGAAGCCAAAGCGACGTGCCGGAAGATCGTGCAGTCGTCGCTTCAGAAGGCTTGTTGCATGGTAGCCAATGGCTTCGGCTGCCTGCACCACGCGTTGTGCTGTGTCGCCACTCACCGGCAAGCGCCGGTTGATCGTACGGTCGACAGTGGCAATGCTGACGCCTGCCGCCTTGGCAAGATCGTGCAGGGTGGGGCGCTTCACCATTTACTGCAGCTTCCGATCAAATGAGTGATTATGATGCGAGATGATAGAAACTCTCATAGCTTCGTTGATCTCATGAAACAAGTATTCTATTTCATTCAAATCGAAAGGATTGTTCCATGAGCAGTGTATCGCCCACGCAAAACCTCGGCCATCGTGACTATGGCATGCTGGGTCAGGATGCTGAAGCTGCTGTGGCGGCGGGTTTGAAGTCGGCGGAATGGTACCATACCGACGTTGCGCGCAAGGACATGAAGGAACTGATGAAACGGTCTGACGGTCCGGCAATCCGTGACACCATCATCTGGCTTGGCCTTATGGTCGTCTTCGCGGCCGCCGCGATTTACCTGTGTCCAAGCAGGTGGGCCGCTCTGCCCCTGCTGGCTTATGGCGTGCTCTATGGCTCAGCCACGGATTCGCGCTGGCATGAATGTGGCCATGGCACGGCGTTCAAAACCGCATGGATGAATGACGCGGTTTATCACGTCGCCTGCTTCATGATCATGCGGAACCCGACGCGCTGGCGCTGGAGCCACACCCGGCACCACACGGACACCGTTATTGTCGGCCTCGACCCTGAAATCGCCGTTATGCGTCCCCCCGCCGTTCTGCAAACCCTGCTGGCCTATGTCGGCGTGC
>JANMKJ010000145.1:0-6164 GCA_031371945.1 Rhodobiaceae bacterium | reverse complement strand
CGCAGGATTTGAGAAAAGCCTGGACCGCCTGTTTGACTTCCTGCGCATTCCGTCAATATCGACCGATGCGGCCTACGCCCATGAATGTGAAAAGGCCGCACGCTGGGTGGTGACTGAACTGAACGCCTTGGGATTTGAAGCCCAAGTGCGCCCCACGCCGGGAAGGCCCATGGTTGTGGCCCATTATACGCCCAAGGCCAGCACCGCCAAAACGCCCCACGTCCTGTTCTATGGACACTACGACGTGCAACCCGTGGACCCGTTGAATTTGTGGAACACGCCACCCTTCGAACCCACCCGCAAGAAAGACGCTGACGGCGTTGAGCGCATGTATGGACGCGGCACGGCCGACGACAAGGGCCAATTGATGACCTTCGTTGAAGCCGCCCGCGCCTGGATTGATGCCACGGGCAGCCTGCCGATCAAGGCGACATTCCTGATCGAAGGCGAAGAAGAGTCCGGTTCTCCTTCGCTCATTCCCTTCCTCAAGACCCACAAGGCAGAGCTGTCGTGTGATGCAGCTTTCGTCTGCGACACCAACATGTGGGATGCCAGAACACCCGCCATCACCACGCGTTTGCGCGGATTGGTGCATGAGGAAATCACCATAACCGGTCCCCGCATCGATTTGCATTCCGGCATGTATGGCGGGCCTGCCATGAATCCCATTCGTGTCCTAACCAAGCTGATAGCGGCCCTGCACGACAAAACTGGCAAGGTGACGATCCCTGGTTTCTACGACGGGGTAAATCCCGTATCCGCCGCGACGCGGAAACAGTGGAACTCGCTGAAGTTTTCCGAAAAGAAATTCATGCGCGAAGTAGGGCTGGCAAATCCTGCGGGCGAAAAGGGCAAGTCGGTTCTGGAACAGGTTTGGGCGAGGCCAACGGCGGAAGTGAACGGCATCTGGGGCGGTTACACGGGAGCGGGTACCAAGACCGTGCTGCCATCGAAGGCCCATGCCAAGCTCACGTTCCGATTGGTGGGCAAGCAGGATCCTGACAAGATTCTCAAGGCGTTCCAGAAGTTCGCCAAGGGCCATATTCCAAAGGACTGCAAGCTCGAGTTCTCGGGCCATGGCGGCGGTGCGCCGGCCTCGGAAATCAGCGAGGACAATATTTTCATCCAGAAATCTGCAGCAGCCTTGAAAGCCGAGTTCAAGCGCGATTCAGTTTTGCTGGGATCAGGCGGTTCCATTCCGATTGTCCGGAACTTCAAGGATATTCTGGGCATGGATAGTGTCCTGGTCGGATTTGGCCTGAACGATGATGCCATTCACAGTCCCAATGAAAAATACAACCTGTCGAGTTTTCAAAAGGGCATTCGCAGTTGGGTGCGGATCATGGGAGCGTTAGCGGAGTAAACCTATGGCCAAGGACATTGTAAAACTGGCGGAGCGTTATCACGACGCGTTGAACAATTTTGATTTTGCCAGCGTCGAGAAAATGTTTGCCGAGGATGCCGAGTATCACTCGTCCGGCATCGGTGGGCTTTACGGCCGCGCCAACATCATGCATGCCATGAAGGCCTATTTCAACGAGTTCAGCGACCAGGTATCAAGCGACGACAAGCTGGAGATCATCGGTGATTTCACCGTGCGCGCCCATTGGCGCCTGTCTGCCACGACAAAATCATCGGGACGCAAGGTAACACGGCAAGGCGTTGAAACGCTGCATTTCAACCACAAGGGTCTTATCACCATGGTTGAAGTTGAGGACGTAAAACCGTAGGCTCACAAATTCTTTTTCCAGAAGGCCAGCATGCGCTTCCAGCCAAGCTCGGAAGCCGCCCGCTCGTGCACATCACGCTGCTCATTCATGAAACCATGGTCAGCGTCGTACTGGAAGAATTCAAACTTCGCCTTGGCGGCCTTAAGCCCCGCTTCAAAACTTTCGACATGCTGTACCATGCTGTAATCGTCCTTTCGGGCATAATGCCCCTGCAGCGGAATTTTGATGTCCGCCGGCTTGACCGCACCTTCCGGCGGCAGGCCATAGAATGCAACGGCAGCAGCAAGTTCAGGAATGCGGGCCGCTCCCAGTATGGTCACGGCTCCGCCCATGCAGAATCCCATCAGCCCGACATTAGCACCATTCTTGGCGAGATACTGGACCGCTCCGCGCACCACCTGGTCGGTTGCGTCGAGGAAATTCAGGGATTTCATTTCGCGCAGCGCCGCGTCATGGTCGTGATAGGGCACCGTGGTTCCGGCATAAAGATCGGGCGCCAACGCGTCATAGCCGGCCAGCGCCAGCCTGTCGCAGATGCCACGAATTTGATCCTGCAGTCCCCACCATTCCTGGATAACCACCACGCCGGGTGAATTTGCCTCGCCAGCCTTGGCGAGATAGCCCGCCGTAAGGTTTCCATCAACGCGGGGAAATGTTATTTTGGTACCCATGCAATCTACTCCAGGCTAAGATTATTTGGAGTATGTGCCGGGGCGCTGGCCGTAGCAAGCTATCCAATCCTGAAGTTTTTCACATGATCCGGTGGCGTTAACCCCGACAGGCAACGGTCATCGGCGGTAGGCGCCAGAATTTGGGTGCGCATTGGAATGATGCCAGCCCAGACGGGCCAGGTGTAATCTTCCTCGTCGTCACCCGGTGGACCATTGCGCACTTTGGCAGATGCCTCATCGAGGGAAAGGCCGAGCATCATCGTGGCTTTCAGTTCTTTCTTGGTGACGGGGCGCAAGCTATCCCAGCGCCCGGGAAAAAGCCGGTCGGTGAAGGTCTTCAGACGTTGCTCCTTTTCCGCAGGATCGGTCACCACATAGGCCTTGCCCATCACCATCACCGAACGGTAATTGCAGGAATGGTTGAAAGCCGAGCGCGCCATCACCATGCCGTCAAAGATGCTCACGTTCACGCACACGTCAGCATCACTGCAGGACTCCAGCATGCGGCTGGCCGAAGAGCCGTGCCAATAGATATGGTCATCCTCGCGCCACTGCAGTGTTGGCGTCACGTAGGGGCTGCCATTGAACACATAGCCCACGGTGCACATGGGCATGGCATCAAGGATGCCGTGCACGGTTTCTGAGTCATACTTGGCGCGCTTGTTCAGGCGCTTGACGCGGGTACGCTCGCTCGGTGCATCAGTCATGAATATCTCCTGCAGTTGAAACACCTCTATGGGTGCAGTATGGTCTGGTGGAAAGAACCAAGAATGGCACCAATGAACAGTCCACTTTCAGCAACGACGATCAGCGACATTGGCGTCGACAGGTCCGATTCCGAACCCATCCAGTCACAGATTTCCCGCCAGATCAGGGAGTTCGTCCTGGCGGGACGGCTGCGCCCGCAAGCCAAGCTGCCGTCCACCCGCGAACTCTCCACGGATTTGAAAGTGGCCCGCGCCACCGTCGTGGAGGCCTATGAACAGCTCTTGAGCGAAGGCTATATCGAAACCCGCAAAGGGTCCGGCACTCGCGTGGCCGCCGAGCTGCCGGAAGCCTTGCTCAATTCTACGCCCGCCCGCCCGGTGTCACACAACCGCCAGCGGGAAAAGCAGCGCGAACCCGCCAAGCCGTTTCGGTCCGGCCTGGTGGACTGGGAGCATTTCCCGCACGACGAATGGGGCCGCCTGCTGGGCCGGCTGTGGCGCAACCCGTCCATTGCCATGCTTGAACACAATGACGCCTTTGGCTGGATGCCACTGCGCCAAGCCATTGCCCGCCATCTCTATGAATGGCGTGGCATTTCCTGCGAGGCCTCCCAGGTGATCATGACGGCGGGTGGCATGGATGCGTTCGACCTGATCAACCGTGCGGTCTTCAAACCGGGAGACCGGATCTGGCTGGAAGAGCCGGGATACCCGACGGCAAAACGGGTGTTCTCCTTAGGCGGGGTCAAAACCGTAGCCGTGCCGGTTGACGTCGAAGGCATGGTCGTGGCCAAGGGGCGTGAGCGGGCTGAAAGTGCCAGGGGTGCATTCGTGACACCGGCGCGGCAATATCCCATGGGTGTGACCATGCCCCTGTCACGCCGCCTCGAATTGCTGGATTGGGCCGACGAGGCCAAGGCCATCATCATCGAGGACGACTACGACAGCGAATATCGCTACGTGGGTCGTCCGTTGCCGGCCCTGATGAGTTTGGACCGCAAGGCGCGGGTGATCTACTCCGGCAGTTTCTCCAAGGTATTTTCACCCATTCTGCGCCTCGGCTACATTGTCGTTCCAGGAGCGATGCTTGAACGGTTTCGCATTGAGCGGGTAAACCATGGAGCACCGCCCTCACTGATGGCGCAGCCCGCCCTGTGTGAATTCATGAATACCGGTGCCTTTGCCATTCATATCCGCCGCATGCGCAGGATTTATGCGAGCCGCAGGGCCGCATTGATTGAGGCCCTCGAAGCAGGTGACAGTTCGCGTTTTACAATTGACGCCTCACCCTCCGGCCTCATGCTGCTGCTGCGGTTGAAGCAAGGTGAAAGCGATGAAGCGATCGTGGCCAGCCTTGCGGGCCACGGCATTGCGGCGCAATCGCTCTCCAGCCACTATGCTGGCAATCCCCGCGAGCAGGGCATGATGCTGAGCTTTGCGTGCTTCACCGAAAAGGACCTGCGCACCGCGGCCAAGAAACTGTTGGACGTGCTGGGTAGGTCATGAGCCCAGGGGCCGCAGCTCCCGCAACAGTTTCTCCTTGATCGCCCGCGCGAAGTCTTCAAAGCCATTGGCGCTTTCAACAAAAGAGTCCGAACCGATGATGACGTTGCCCTCATAGTATGAGGTAAGCTTCTTGTCCTCGGCCTCAATGGCCAGACCATTGATGGTGATGCCCGCCCGGTTGGCTGCCACGCGCGCACTGTCAAGATCGATTCCGCCGTTGTCCACGCCATCGCCCGACACATCAATCACAAGGCGCTGCCCGTCGAACTCATTGCTGGCGATGAGGCTCGCAGCATCATTGATTCCCGTTGCAATCGAAGTTGCACTGGCCCGCATCCAGCGCCTGATGAGCCCAACGCGAAAGCCAAAGGCCTTGGCATCGCGTGCGTCTTCAATATGGGTGAATGGCAATACCCCCTGGGATTCACCTTCGGCACCCCACTGGATAACTGCAATGGCCACTCCAAACGGTTTCATGTTGTCAACCGCCTTGAGCACTTCAGGGTCCTTGAAAGCCAGGGAAATGCCCTCATTCTGCAGCCTGAATTCATTGGAATCGACACTGGCCGAACTGTCCAGCGCCAGCACAAGTTCGAGCGTGACCGGAATTTTGGCATGAGCTGGGCCGGGGCTTAAAAACAGGCACAGGGCGATGGCAATACGCGACGGTTCGCCGCGCGTGATCCGACACAATCGCGCCTGAATCTGGCGCAATCTGTCGGCCATGCGTAAACTCATTCTGGAACTCTTTGCAGCCACGGCCCTTACCATTGGCGCCATCCTAGCACTCACCCCCGGGGTTATGGCTAGTGACGTAATGGTGATGGGCGCCTTTGCGCGGGCGTCTGCCGTATCAACGGCAACGTCAGGCGTGGCTTACATAACCCTGATGAATCACGGCGCAGTTGCTGACAGGCTGATATCGGTTTCAACGCCCGCGGCCAGCATGGCCATGCTGCACGAAAGTGTGGAAGAGGGTGGCGTGGCCAGTATGAAGGAAATGCCCGGTCTTGAAATTCCACCAGGCGGCAGCGTGGAAATGAAACCCGGTGGTCTGCACATCATGCTCATGGGATTGACCGCACCCCTCAAGAAGGGAGACTCGCTGAAACTGACATTGACCTTTGAACGCGCCGGCAATGTCAACGTTGACGCAAAGATTGGCGACGTTGCTCAATCCGTGGGTGGCAACTGACTTCTGAACGGCTTGAGTGCGGCTTCCTCTTCGCGGATGCGCCAGTAGAGAACGCCGAGGTTGATGCATCCCATGACCAGGGCATAGAACCACAGACCAAAGACCATGGGCAGGATGAAGATTTCTGCCGCTACAATCATGTAGTTGGGATGGCGGAAATATTTGTAGGGGCCGGCGGTACTGAGCGTTTCACCCGGAACGATGATGATGCGGGTGGTCCAGCGACTTCCCAATGCAGCAATGATCCAGCCCCGGGCGGCCTGCAAAACCAGATAGGCAAAGGCCCACGGCCATTGCACGTCATGGCCCCACACCAGATACCACAACCCGCCAAGCCAAATTGCATGGAAGATGA
>JANMKJ010000138.1:0-6172 GCA_031371945.1 Rhodobiaceae bacterium | reverse complement strand
ACGCTGTCGGAAATCCGCCGTGCTGCGAGCACCGGCATCTATGACATTCGCGGTGCCGGTGCCAAGCGCAAGCTGCCGCATTTTGACGATCTGCTCTTTTTGGGTGCTTCCATTTCGCGCTATCCGCTTGAGGGATACCGTGAAAAGTGCGGCACCAATGTCGTGCTGGGAACACGCTTTGCCAAGAAGCCAATTGAACTCAAGATTCCCATCACCATTGCCGGCATGAGCTTTGGTTCGTTGTCGGCCCAGGCCAAGGAAGCGTTGGGCCGGGGGGCCACGATCGCGGGCACCTCCACCACCACGGGTGATGGCGGCATGACGCCGGAAGAGCGCGGCCAATCGAAAACCCTCGTCTATCAATACCTGCCATCGCGCTACGGCATGAACCCGGTGGATTTGCGCAAGGCTGATGCCATCGAAATCGTGATTGGCCAGGGTGCCAAGCCCGGTGGCGGCGGCATGTTGCTGGGTCAGAAGATTTCGGACCGGGTTGCGGCCATGCGCTGCTTGCCAAAAGGCATTGACCAACGCTCGGCCTGCCGCCACCCGGACTGGACGGGGCCTGACGATCTTGAAATCAAGATCAATGAATTGCGTGAAATCACCAATTGGGAAAAGCCCATCTACATCAAGATTGGTGGGGCCCGGCCCTATTATGACGTGGCACTCGCGGTCAAGGCCGGTGCCGACGTTGTGGTGCTGGACGGCATGCAAGGGGGAACGGCGGCCACCCAGGAAGTGTTCATTGAGCATGTTGGACAACCCACGCTCGCCTGCATCCGGCCCGCCGTTCGGGCACTGCAGGAGCTTGGCATGCACCGCAAGGTTCAGCTTATTGTTTCGGGCGGCATCCGCAACGGTGCCGATGTGGCCAAGGCCCTGGCGCTGGGCGTTGATGCGGTGGCCATTGGCACTGCGGCGCTGGTGGCCCTGGGCGACAATGATCCCCATTGGGAATCCGAATACAACGCCCTGGGGACCACGGCTGGCGCTTATGATGACTGGCATGAGGGACGCGATCCCGCCGGCATTACCACGCAGGATCCGGAACTTTCAAAGCGCCTTGACCCGGTGAAGGCGGGACGCCGTCTTTCCAATTATTTGAAGGTGATGACACTGGAAGCCCAAACCATTGCCCGCGCCAACGGCAAATCGCACGTTCATAACCTTGAGCCAGAAGACCTGTGCGCCCTGACGGTGGAAGCTGCCGCAATGGCGCAGGTGCCGCTTGCAGGAACCAGCTGGATTCCGGGCAAGGGTGGGTATTAGAATGGGGCTTCGCTAGGAGAGCTTCATGGAAATTACGGTTCTTGCCATATTTGCCGGTGCGTTGTTCATCAATTCAAGTTCGCCCGGACCCAGTGTTGCAGCCCTGGTGGCACGGGTTCTGACCACGGGTTGGCGCAGTGTCATGCCCTTGCTGGCTGCCATGTGGCTGGGTGAGGCCCTGTGGCTCACGGCGACGGTTTTTGGCCTCAGCGTATTGGCGCAAAGCTTCTACTGGGCTTTTGCCACGCTCAAATATTGCGGCGTCGCCTATCTGCTGTACCTGGCCTACAAGATGTGGACGGCTCCCGTCCAGGTGAAGGATGGCGAATTGCCCGCCGGCGGTTCATCGCTTCGTCTCTTCTTCACGGGCATGGCCATTACCTTGGGCAATCCCAAGATCATGGTGTTTTACATCGCACTGTTGCCATCCATTGTTGACCTTGCGACAATTTCGATGATGGGCTGGCTGGAACTTACGGTGACCATGGTGGTGGTGATCGTGATGGTTGACCTGATGTGGGTGGCCATTGCGGCCCAGGCAAGGTTGTGGCTGAAAAGCCCCAAGGCTGTTCGCATTGCCAACCGGACGAGTGCCACGGCCATGGGGACTGCAGCAATGGTAATTGCAACGCGATGACATTCAAAAACATAAAATTGAGGGAGTAGACAATATGGCTGGGGAACTTGAGGCATTTGCCAAGAAGAACAAGGTGAAGTTCTTCCTGTTCAACTTTACGGATTTGTTTGGAACCCAGCGCGCCAAGCTGGTACCTGCGGAAGCAGCGTCACGCATGCAAAAGGCGGGTGCGGGCTTTGCCGGTTTTGCCACGTGGCTTGACCAGACCCCCGCACATCCTGACGTGATTGTCATGCCGGATGTGAAGTCGGTCATTCAGTTGCCTTGGCGGCCTGACGTTGCGTGGGTGGCCGGTGACCCGTGGATGAGCGGCAAGCCCCTGGAACAGGCGCCACGCCTGGTGCTCAAGAAGATCATGGAAAAAACCGCCAAGGGCAACATGAAGATGATGGCAGGTGTGGAGCCTGAGTTCTTCCTCACCAATGCCGATGGCACGGCAGTTTCCGATGGCAAGGATGTGCAGGAAAAACCCTGCTATGACCAATCGGCCATCATGCGCAGGCTTGACGTGATCGGCGAGATATCGTCCACCATGGTGCAGCTTGGCTGGGGTCCCTACCAGAACGATCATGAGGATGCCAACGGCCAGTTTGAAATCAACTGGGACTTCAACGATGCGCTGACAACAGCCGACCAACTGTGTTTTTTCAAGTTCATGGTGAAAGCCATTGCGGAAAAGCACGGCATTCGTGCCACCTTCATGCCCAAGCCCTTCATCAATCTCACGGGCAGCGGCTGCCATGTGCATCTCTCGGTGTGGGACAATGCCCGCAAGAAGAACCTGTTTGATGATGCAAAGGACGAAATGGGGCTGTCACCCATGGCCTACCAGTTCCTCGGAGGCCTCATCCACCATGCCGATTCCCTTGTGGCCATCACCAACCCCACGGTGAACTCCTATAAGCGCATCAATGCGCCACGCACGGTGTCAGGTGCCACCTGGGCTCCCAATACAGTCACCTTCGGCGGCAACAACCGCACCCACATGGTACGCATTCCGGATGCGGGCCGCACCGAGTTCCGCTTGCCGGACAACGCTGCCAACCCTTATCTCATGCTGGCCGGCATCATGGTTGCAGGCTTCCACGGCATTGATGCCAAGATGGACCCGGGCAAGCGGCTGGACATTGACATGTACACGCAGGGCCACACCGTGAAAGGTGCGAAGAAGCTGCCACTCAACCTGCTCGATGCCTTGCGCAATCTCGAGAAGGATACCTACCTGCTCAATGCGCTGGGCGAAGAAGTATCGACCGGCTATCTCAAACTGAAGCATGCGGAATGGAACCAGTACTGCCGCCATTTAACGCAATGGGAACGGGATACGACGCTGGATTGTTAGACACGCCCAAAGACTTAATGCACCCATGAAATATTCTATTTTTTCGTTGTTGAAGAATACGCTGACGGGCCACAGGAACTGGGCTCCGGCGTGGCGTGATCCCGCGCCGAAGAAGGACTACGATGTCATCATCATCGGTGGCGGTGGCCATGGACTTGCGACGGCGTATTACCTTGCCAAGGTGCATGGCATCACCAACGTGGCTGTATTGGAAAAAAGCTGGCTGGGCTCCGGCAATATCGGCCGCAACACCACCATCATCCGCTCCAACTACATGCTGCCGGGCAACAATCCGTTTTATGAGTGGTCAATGAAGCTGTGGGAAGGACTGGAACAGGATTTTAATTTCAATGCCATGGTATCCCAGCGCGGCGTTCTCAATCTGTGCCACACGGACCCACAGCGGGATGCATTTGCCAGGCGTGGCAATGCCATGCGTATTGATGGCGTGGATGCCGAACTGCTGGACGCCCATGGCGTGCGCGAGATGTATCCGTTCCTGGATTTCAACAATGCCCGCTTTCCCATCAAGGGCGGCATCCTGCAACGACGCGGCGGCACGGTGCGTCATGATGCTGTAGCCTGGGGTTATGCCAGGGGTGCGGATTTGCGCGGCGTAGACATTATCCAGAATTGTGAAGTGACCGGCATCAAGACCACCAAGGGCAAGGTTGTCGGCGTGCAAACCAGCAAGGGTTTCATCGGCTGCAACAAGCTTGGGCTGGCGGCCGCCGGAAACTCATCCGAGGTTGCGGCCATGGCTGGCCTCAAGCTGCCAATTGAAAGCCATGTGTTGCAGGCATTTGTTTCGGAGGGGCTGAAGCCCTACATTGATGGTGTCGTCACCTTTGGTGCAGGGCACTTCTATGTATCCCAGTCCGACAAGGGCGGGCTGGTGTTTGGCGGTGATATCGATGGCTACAACTCCTACGCTCGGCGCGGCAACCTGCCCATGGTCGAACATGTGATTGAAGCGGGTGTCGCCATGATCCCTGGGCTTGCGCGAGTGCGGGTATTGCGGTCATGGGGCGGCATCATGGACATGTCGATGGATGGTTCGCCCATCATCGACAAAACACCGATTGACGGCCTCTATCTCAACGCCGGCTGGTGCTACGGTGGCTTCAAGGCAACGCCAGCCTCGGGCTGGTGTTTTGCCCATACGATTGCGCGAAACGAACCCCACACGCTGAATGCGGCGTATAGGCTCGACCGGTTTGCGCGGGGCTACATGATTGATGAAAAGGGGCAGGGCTCTACGCCCAACTTGCATTGATGGTGACCCATGCTCATTAACTGCCCCCACTGCGGAAACCGCCCGGTTGAGGAATTCACCTTCAATGGCGATGCTTCCATTTCTCGGCCAACGTCCAGCGACATGGAACAGTGGTTTGACTACACCTATCTGCGCAATAACCCGAAGGGCCGGTTTGATGAATATGCCCATCATGCCAGCGGCTGCCGGGCATGGCTTGTCGTCACCCGTGACACGCAAAGCCATGAAATTTTCGGTGTCGTAACGGCACGGGACTATGCCAAGAAGCGGGGCAAGGCATGACCGGATTTCGCCTCAACAAGGGCGGGCTGGTTGATCGCGCCCAGCCGCTCAATTTCACCGTTGACGGGAAGCCGTTCACGGGTTTGCAGGGCGATACGCTGGCCTCGGCCCTGATTGCCAATAATGTTCACCTGATGGGCCGCTCGTTCAAATACCACCGGCCGCGCGGCGTCATCTCGGCGGGAAGTTCAGAGCCCAATGCGCTTTTCACTTTGCGCGAAGGCGGGCGGCAGGAGGCCAACACGCGGGCCACCATGATTGAGCTCTATGATGGCTTGGTGGCCAGGAGCCAGAACCGCTGGCCGTCCCTGAATTTTGACTTAGGAGCAGTGAATTCACTGGCGTCGCATATATTCGTGGCAGGGTTCTACTATAAGACCTTCATGTGGCCCAAAAGCTTTTGGGAGAAGATTTATGAGCCGCTCATTCGCCGTGCGGCGGGCCTTGGTGTTGCGTCCAGGGAAGCGGACCCGGACAAATATGAAAAGGCCTATGCCCATTGCGATCTCCTGGTGGTGGGATCGGGACCTTCGGGGCTGATGGCAGCACTTACGGCCGCGCGATCCGGTGTGCGGGTGGTGTTGGCCGATGAAAGCTCCGCACTCGGTGGTTCGTTGCTGAATGAGGTTGAGGAAATCGCCGGCATGTCTGGTCTGGACTGGGCAGCAGCGACGCTGGCTGAGCTCGGCACCCTGCCCAATGTCACGCTGATGCCACGCACGACGATATTCGGCTGGTACGACGGCAATATATTTGGTGCCCTTGAGCGGGTGAACGATCACGTGCTCGAGCCTTCTCCCTATGAGCCCCGGCAGCGCTACTGGCGCATCATTGCCAAGCGGGCGGTGATGGCAACGGGAGCGGAAGAGCGCCCCATCGTGTTTGGCGGAAACGACGTGCCGGGTGTCATGCTGGCGTCCGCCATGCGGACATTCGCCAATCGTTACGCAGCAGCGGCCGGAAAATCCGTCGTGGTATTCGCCAACAATGGTTCCGGCGAGCGCACGGCGCGGGATATGCGGGCCCATGGCATTCACGTGGAAGCAGTCATCGATGCCCGAAAGTCCAATGATGTCATCGTCAACGTAAGGGGTGGACGGGGGGTTACGGGTGTCGAGCTCAATGGCCACCGCACCATTCCCTGTGACGCGGTTGCCATGTCGGGTGGCTGGTCACCAATTGTCAACCTCATGTGCCACCGGGGTGCCAAGCCGCAATGGAACGAAGATATTGCCGGTTTCGTGCCGCCTGATGTTGGGCCGGAATTTGTGGCCGTGGGTTCTGCTGCTGGTCGCATGCTGCTGTCGGAATGTTTGGCGGATGGCGCGCGCGCCGGAACATTGAAGGGCAAGGTGCCCGCCAT
>JANMKJ010000113.1:0-3085 GCA_031371945.1 Rhodobiaceae bacterium | reverse complement strand
ATCAAGATCTTTGACGCCGGCGTGGGCGAAGCCAAACCGGGAGTAGAATGCTGTGTGGCCGAGCACAATGATTGCCGCCTGCCCGGCCCTTTGCATATCGGCAATCCCGCGTTTCACCAGTTTGCTGCCGATGCCCTGTTTCTGGCGTTGTGGCGAAACTGCCATGGGCGCCAACGCAACTGATGGAACGCGTTCACCCTCCACCCGGACATCAAGGCGACTGAACAGGACGTGGCCGACAACACCATCATCCTCAAGTGCAACAAGTGACGAAACGATTTCACCGTGGCGATCGAGGGCATCGATGAGTTTGCCTTCCCCCTCACCGCCGAACGCCAGGCTATTGAGTTCGAGCACGGCTGGCCGGTGAATTGACGCTTCGGGTACGATCATCATTCCTTCATGGGCTCAGCGCGGGCACCCCTTTGCCAGGCCTTGAGGCAGATGTATTCCATCACGAGTCCAGCGGCAGCACCGGAGGTGATTTCGGCGTGGTCGTAGGGCGGAGACACTTCCACCATGTCCATGCCGACGAAGTTGATGTCCGTCAGCTTGCGAATGACGGATGCGGCCTGGTGATAGGTGAGGCCGCCGGGGATGGGAGTTCCAGTGCCCGGAGCAGCGGAAGGATCAAGGCAATCGATATCAAAGGTGAGATAAGCTTTGCTCTTGCCAACTTTCCTAGTGATGATTTTCACCAGGTCGTCCGCTGATGCTGCATGGACTTCATCGGCATAGATGATGCGCATGCCCATGGTGGTTTCACCGGCAAATGTCGTGCGAATTCCGATCTGCACGGACTTGTGGGGGTCAATCAGCCCTTCGCGCACGGCATAGCCGAACATGGTTCCGTGATCGATGCGGCCGCCATCGTCGACTTCAACATCGCGGTGGGCGTCAAAATGTACCAGTGCCAAGGGGCCATGCTTCTTGTGATGGGCCTTCAGCAATGGGTAGCTGATGTAGTGATCGCCACCAAGAGAGATCATTTCGGCGCCGGAACTGAGGATTTCGGTGGCATGAGCTTCCAGTGTCTCGGGGAAGTTTTCCTTGCGGCCCCAGTCAAAGAAGCAATCTCCGTAGTCAATGACGCCGAGGGTTTCGAAGGGATCAAACATCCACGGCCAGAACGGGCCCCAGGCATTTTCGGCGGATGCCTTGCGAATGCCTTCCGGCCCCATGCGGGTGCCGGAACGATGTGATACGGCCTGGTCAAACGGCACACCCGTCACCGCGATATCGACGCCTTTCAGGTCACGGGTGTATTTGCGGCGCATGAATGACAGCGCGCCGGCATAGGTCGACTCCCACTGGGTTCCCATGATGCTTTCACGGCGAAAAGCCTCATCGCCCGGCTTGCGGGTCATTTTATCCATATTGATAGCCATGATCTACTCCGTGAGAACGATTGAATCGTCAGGTGTCCACGACACCCATATGCTTTGCCCGCGCTCAACGCCAGCGCCACCCGTGCGCGTATCGTTTTGCACATTGACCTGCAGGTCCAGGCCATCGGCGGTTGAGACTATGACATGGCTGGTATCGCCGAAATAGGCAACATCCCGCACCTTGCCGTTGACGGTCATGAGCAGCGCACCGGTGGGTTTTGTCTTGGACAGCTTCAATTTTTCAGGCCGCACTGCAATCGCTATGGTGTCACCACAGGTCTTGTCGGTAGAGACGCTCATTTTGCCCAAACCCTTCGCATTGCAGGTGAGGTCCCTGCCCTTGCGGCTGAGAACCTGGGCGTCGATAAGGTTGACCTTGCCAATGAAGTCCGCAACGAAACGGGTTTTGGGCTGTTCGTAGAGTTCCGATGGCGTAGCGATTTGCTGCACGGCACCCTTGTCGAGCACGGCGATGCGGCTGGCCATGGAGAGTGCCTCATCCTGGTCGTGGGTGACGATGATGAAGGTGATGCCGACGGTTTCCTGCAGGCGCGTGAGCTCCATGCGCATGTCGTCACGCAGTTTTGCGTCAAGCGCCGACAACGGTTCATCAAGCAGCAGGACCTTGGGACGCTTGACCAACGCACGCGCCAACGCCACGCGCTGGCGCTGGCCACCCGACATCTGGTCAGGCTTGCGCTTGGCCAGGTGGGGAAGCTTCACCATTTCCAGGGCTTCCGCCGTGCGCCGCCTGGTTTCGTCTTCGGAAACACCGGTGACGCGCAGGCCATAGGCAACATTGTCTTCAACAGTCATGTGGGGAAATACCGCGTAGGACTGGAACACCATGTTGGTGGGACGCTTGTTGGGGGGTGTCAGGGCCATGTCCTGGCCGCCGATTATGATCTGGCCTTCGGTTGGGGTTTCAAGGCCCGAAATCATGCGCAGCAGTGTTGTCTTGCCACAGCCCGAGGGGCCGAGAAGTGCAAAGAACTCGTTCTGGGCAATGTCGATGTTGATATCATCAACAGCGATGACGCCTCCTGGAAATTTCTTGCTCACGCCACGAATGGAAACAATTGGTTCAGCCATCATCACCCTTTACCCGACTTTTCCGGGGCCTGAAGTTTCATGGCAATGACGGTTGCCACCACAGTAATAACAATGAGAACCGTTGAGGCCGCATTGATTTCGGGCGACACGCCGCGGCGCACGAGGGAGTAAACCTTCACCGGGAACGTCACGGTCTCTGGCCCCGAGGTGAAGAAGGTGATCACAAAATCATCGAGGGAAAGGGTAAAAGCCAACAACGCGCCAGCTACGAGACCCGGCATCATGAAGGGCACAATTACTTTCCAGAAGGTCTGCCATTCGCTGGCACCCAGATCCTTTGATGCTTCTTCCAGTTGCCGGTTGAAGCCGACAAGCCTTGAACGCACAACAACGGCCACAAAGGGAAAACAAAAGGCCACGTGGGCAATAATGATATTGGCCAAGTTAAGCGGCCATGGCATTGCGACCACAGCAGTCATCATTCCCGACACGTTGAAAAACAAGAGAAGCGCAACACCCATGCAAATCTCAGGAATGACAATCGGAATTCCCATGAACGCTTCGTAAGCGCCCTTGAGCGGGAAGCGGAAACGCCACAGCATGAGAGCCACCATGGCCCCAATGATGGTGGAGATAATGGTGGC
>JANMKJ010000060.1:0-4137 GCA_031371945.1 Rhodobiaceae bacterium | reverse complement strand
CTTGCCACATGCCGCGGTGAGTGCCTTCTTCCACCGCTCATAGGACGTCCCATCCGGCATGGGATAGTTGAAATTGAACCCATCGCCCTTGCCCGCACCCGATTCGTCCCTGAAACCGAGAAAATAAGCAAACGCAGTTTCAGGTTCACCGTGCAGCGAACAGAACAGCACGTCAGCCCGGTCATAGAAAATATCCTGCGTGCCATTACCATGGTGGAAATCCACATCCAGGATGGCAACCCGGGCGGCACCCGCATCCCTAAAGGCTTGCGTTGCGATGGCTGCATTGTTCAGGAAACAATAGACGCCATAGAGATCATCATGGGCATGGTGGCCCGGTGGGCGGCACAGGGCAAACGCCGAAGCGGCGCCATTGGTAATGAGTTTTTGCGCTGTGAGCGCCACCGAAGCCGAGGCCCGTGCCGCATCCCAGGTTCCCGCCGTGATGCAGGTTTCAACCGAATGGATGTAATAGCCGACCTTGCCATCGATATGCTTGGGGCAGCGCTGCTGCAAACTGCGGGCGGGGAATCCCGTTGGCACGATTTCACCGCGGTACCCAGCGGCCTGCCATTCCGCCCAGGCATTTGCCAGGAACTTCAGAAACCCTTTGTCGTGAATTTTGGCAACCGCCTTCATGTCGAGCGGCGATGGTGCGATGATATCGTCCATCTTGCGGTGGCGCAGTTCGCGCAGGATGTATTCCATTCGCGACGGCCGTTCGAACGGGGTTACAAATTCGCCGCCCGATATTTCACCTTGAGCAAAATGCAGGCGATGATCGTCTGTGAAAACAACTTTCATGAAATCTCCCTCTGTGGTGCCACAGCTTGTCAGAGATTCAGGAAATTTTCAAATCGCCTAGGCGGCCTGATCCAGCTTCGAAGGCGCTATTACCTGCGGTATCCAGATCGCCGCAACCATGCCCTGGCCCAATGCCGATTGGCAGATCAATTCACCGCCATGGGCTTCGGCGATGGACTTCACGATCGGCAGGCCCAATCCCAAACCTTCGGCGATACGTCCATAGGACATATCCTCCTGGATGAAGGGCTGCAGGCATTCCGCCAACTTGGACGGTGCCACGCCAGGACCGTTGTCACGCACCGAAATGACCGTTGACTGGTCCTCTTCCTTGCGGTGGGCCCAGATTTCGATGGTTCCGCCATCGGGGGAAAACTTGATGGCATTGTCAACCAGCTTGTAGATCGCCTGCCGCAACAGGTGGCTGTCACACTGCACTGACAGGTCCTTGCCGGGCTGGGTTATCTTGATATGAATGTTCTTGGTCTTGGCCGCGGCTTCCAGCCCGATGATGCTGTCTTCCAGCAGGTTGGCCATGCTTTCTTCCGAGACGCTGAGATAGGAAAAACCCGAAAATGATTTTGACAGGATGAGGATATCGCTGATCAGCCGGTTCAGCCGCTGCGAGGCACCCACGATATGGTCAAGCTGCTCTGCCTCAATGGCTTCAACCTTGTCGCGCAACGCACCTGACAGGACATCGGTGAGGCCACACAGGGCAACCAGGGGCGTCTTCAACTCATGGCTCAAGATCCGGAACAGGCCGTTCTTCATCTTGCTGGCCGCAACCGCTTCCGCTTCCGCAAGACGCAAGTCCCGCTCGATCTGGCCGTTGCGGATGACAAACTGTGCATGATAGACAAACTGCGCCCAGTTGATGGGCTTGGTTACAAACGATGATGCACCAAGGCGGTAGGCCTCCTCGATCGAGGCGCGGTCGTCGTTGCCGGTGGAAATGATGACCGGCAGGTCCACGGTTCGCGGATGCTGCCGGATATGGCGGAGCAGCCCGAAGCCATCAAGCCGCGGCATGCTGAGGTCAACGACCGCCAGAACCAGGTCCTTGCGGGCGATGAAATCACACGCAACTTCACCATCTTCGGCCGTGACCGTGTCATAGCCAAGGCTGGAAAACAGCTCTACCAGCACTTCGCAGATCATCGCGTCGTCGTCGACGATGAGCACGCATTTGCGTGGAATAATTCCATCCAATTCTAGATCTTCAGTTTGCAGGCCCACGCACTAATTCCTCTGAGTTTGGAATACGCTAGGGGTCTGTATATTAAAGCCCGGTTAGAGGCAGTAAATCTTCAACAAGCGTGGTTACCAGAAGCTTAACCGAGTACCGTAAACTTGATCCTTGCAACGCCGGAGCGGTTGAGGCCAACCACCTTGGCCGCACCGAGGCTCAAATCCAGAACCCTGCCCTTGATGAAGGGGCCGCGATCATTGATGCGCACGATGACGGACTTGCCATTTTTCAGGTTGGTCACCAGCACCTTGGTACCGAATGGCAGGGAGCGATGCGCCGCCGTCAGGCCATGGGGGTTGAAGCGCTCGCCATTGGCAGTTCGCTTGCCCGACTTGTAAAATGACGCCCATCCCGTGACCGATTTGGCGGAAACTTCAGATGCCAATCCGCCAAAAACCAAAAACCCAACCAACAGTCCTGCAAACAATCGCTTCATAATCAGCCCTCTTTTTTGTTGCGGCGCAACATAGGGCTGATTATGGCGAGAATAAGTCCCGTTTAGATTGCGGCTTCGACCATGATTTCAACGTCAAGTCCGGGCCCGGCAAGCTTGGCTTCAACCGTGGCGCGGGCCGGCGTGTGGCCTGCAACAACCCAGGCATCCCACGCCTCGTTCATCTCAGCCCAGGTGCCAATATCGGTAAGCCAGATGTTGGCCTTCAAAATCTTGGTCTTGTCGGTTCCGGCCTTGGCCAGGGTTGCATCAATCTGGGCTAGGATGTCCGCGGTTTGCAGCTTCACCGACTTGCCCACTGTCTTGTCAGCCACAAAACCTGCCAGATAGGCCTTGCCACCGTGCACGACTGCCTCGCTCATGCGCTTGCCTGCGCCAATCCGTGTAATGCTCATTGTTCTCTCCTGTTAAATGATGGCTGGCTTCTAAAGCACCTTGGACACCGCTTCAATCACCGAGAGCAATACTTTTGGCAGCGTCTCGAATGCATAGGGCGCATGCAGGCGTTCCAGCCAATGGTGATAATCCCGGCCCCACGGTCCAATATTGATGCATGGATAACCCGCAGGCTCCGCCAGGCTAAAGCTTGTGCCCCAAATCGGCATGTTGTCTGCAACCGTCGCAAAGTCGCCTGCCGCCTCACCTATAAAGCTCATGTCCGAAATGCCGGGGAAATAACCAACTGTGGTAAGGCCATGGGGCCGCACGGCCTCCCCTATGAGGCGCGAAAGCTTTTCATCCCGCAGAGAAACGGCGGGATAGGGAATGGAACCAAAGCCTATGACCACTGCAGGCCCGGACAGCCCCGATAGCTGCCAGACCTGCTCGGTCAACCGTTTGCTGCGTTCGGGCAAATCCAGATCATGGCGCTTGCCAAGTTCGGCCGCCATTTCCATGAGCTTGCCCGGCGCGACGCGCCCCTTCAATTCTGCAAAGCTCATGACCGGCACTTTTCGTTGCAATTTCATTTCCGCGCGGGCCACGGCACGTCGCGCGAGGTCAAGCGAAATTGCCAATACTTCTGTACCGCTGCGCCTGTGCTGCAAGGTGTTCCAGTAGACAAATGTCTGGGCTGGCGTGGTGACATTATAGCCCGTCTTCAAATCCTTGGCATAAAGTGCCGTGGGCGGTGCCGCCACCTCAGCACCACTTGTCTCTTCCAACTCCGGCGCCAGTTCAAACTCGGTGAGCAACTCAGCCGCAATATAAGCTGAATTTGCACCATCCCTTGGGTAACAGGCATGCGCTTCCTTGCCCACCACAAAGGCCGTGACCAACTGCTTGCCAACGGAACCCAGGGCCGCAACCCGCCCGGTTGAACCATCACCCTGATCAGAAATGGCATCAAGATTGATGACCAGCGCGATATCAAGCCCCTTGTCTAAAGCAATGCGCGCAATTTCAGGTGCTGCCGCCCGCATGCCCGCCGAGCGGTCCTCTTCGTCGGGAGTGGTGGCGAGCAGCAGTGAACAGTCGCCATCGTAATGTTCGAGCACCGCAAGACCCGCAGCCACGCCCGACTTCATGTCGAGGAGGCCGCGACCCGGGAGGAAATCGCCGGACTTGAGATCTGCCAATGCCAGTGCACTTTCGCCAGATACTTCCAGCTTGGCAATCATCGCGTCAC
>JANMKJ010000033.1:0-1702 GCA_031371945.1 Rhodobiaceae bacterium | reverse complement strand
AAATGTCGGTCATGTTGGGGCGGTGTTTGGCATTGTAGGCTGATGGGGTCAAGGGCAGTGACTTCCTTTCCCTCGCCACTCTCCGTCATCACGGATTTGGGGAATGGTGAACTGACGACCTTCTTTTTACTCTTGACATCTTCATTCCTACTATGCCATGTGTGTTCTTATTATGTTCCACACGCAGACGACATACACATTTGACTGGGCAAGGGCCATCGAACGCAATAGCGAAGCGCTCAAGGGCATCGTTGCCACACTGTTTGCCATGCTGGGTGAGGCCTCGGCCGAACGCCTGCCAGACTCTTTGTACCGGGGCCTTCTGCGCATCCTGCATCCCGCTGAATCCGCCGTGCGCCGCCTTATCGTGATCGCGGCACGGGGACTCGTAGTGAAGCCCGTGACCTCGCGCCCCATGCCGAAGGAACCCATTAAAAAAGGCAGTCAATCCCGCCCTGTGTTCAAGCTCTTCGATCCAGTGAAAACCTTCGCAGGCTCCTGTATCGAACCACCTCCCCGCATTCTCCCCCGCATCCATGTCTTCGGTTATGACCCCAGGGTGGCCGCCCTCTGGGCCGCACGGCCAACTGCTTCTCCAGCTAAAGCGCAGATCAATGGCCAGCGTCTCGTCCGGCGTCTTTGCGCCCTCAAATCAGCACTCGATAATCTTCCACATCAGGCACGGCGTCTGGTGCGGGCGCAGGCAAGGGCGAAGCACAGATCACCACTCCGCCCCGGCCCACCGCCCGGCCATCGCAAGAAGAAGATTCACGAAATCGACGAAATCCTCGCCGAATGCCACGGGCTGGCACGGGATGCACTGAAGGTTGATACGACATGAAGATGCCACTCACTCTATCACCCAGTATCTGTCATTCCCGCACCCATTTCCGTCATTCCCGCGCAGGCGGGAACCCAACTTGCTTGCCACAAAGTTGGATCCCCGCCTGCGCGGGGATGACGGAAGTGGAGGAAAGCCGAGTCGCCGGACTGAATCCGGCGATGACAGGACCGGGAGATATGTTAATCTCTTTTCCCAACAGGAGTTTGCGATGTCAGAGTTGAATTGGTTGAGTGCGGCAAAGCTATCAAAGGGCTACGCGAAAAAGAGATTTTCCCCCGTTGATGTGGCGCGGCAATGCCTGATGCAAATTGCCAGGCACGATGGCGCCTTGAACGCCATGTGCCATGTTGATGAAAAACAGGCCATGGCCCAGGCAACCGCCAGCGAGGTTCGCTGGAACAAGGGCAGCGCCCTCGGTCCCCTGGATGGTGTGCCGGCCCTCATCAAGGACCTGTTGCTCACCAAGGGCTGGGCCACCTTGCGCGGTTCCAAAACCGTTGATCCCAAGCAACCCTGGGACCAGGACGCACCCTCGGTGGCGCGCCTGCGCGAGGCGGGCTGCGTGTTTTTGGGTGCGACCACCACGCCTGAGTTCGGCTGGAAGGGTGTGACCGATTCAGCCCTTACCGGCATCACCCGCAACCCGTGGGACGTGGGCAAAACACCGGGCGGTTCGTCGGGTGGTTCGGCAGCCGCGGTGGCGGCGGGCTATGCGCCCCTGTCGCTGGGCACCGATGGCGGCGGCAGCATTCGTATTCCGGCAGGCTTTAGCGGGATTTATGGACTGAAACCATCCTTCGGACGGGTGCCGGCCTTTCCGCTGTCGCCCTTTGGCAGTGTCGCCCATGTGGGTCCCAT
>JANMKJ010000015.1:0-6929 GCA_031371945.1 Rhodobiaceae bacterium | reverse complement strand
GATATCTATGCCTTGCGCATTGGCAACGTGATTGAGCCCCATGAATATGACCGCTTCCCTGGATTCATGGCAGATCCCTTGTCACGCAAGCGCAACGCCTGGAGCTACATTGACGCCCGAGACCTTGGCCAGATCGTGCACCTTTGCCTGGAGAAGGACGGGCTTGGCTATCAGGTGTTCAACGCGGTGAACGATACCATCACTGCCCGTGTCCCTACGGCCGAATTCCTGGCAAAATGGTGTCCTACCACGCCTATCCGCCGCCCCCTCAACGGAGACGAGGCTCCCCTTTCAAATCGCAAAATTCGCGAGGTGTTGGGTTTCGTGGAAGAGCACAACTGGCGAAAATACGCCAAATAGTTACTGTTTTTTTGGTTTCTGCTTGGGAATGGGCACCAGCTTGTTGGCAACCTTTATCCACGTACCGGGCTTGAGCGGTATATCGGCTTCAGCGGTTTCCACTGGCGTCGGAGCCGGCACAGGCTTTTCTGCTATGACAGGCTTAGGTGGTTCAGGTGTAACTGCGGGTGTCGCCGGGGCCGTTTCAGCGGGCTTGGCGGGCTCCGGAGGGGTCTCTTGCGGTGCTTCTGCCACTGGCTCTACAGCTTTTGGCGTTGGTGGGGTTGGCATACCGTCCACCACAACTTCGGTTGGGGCCTCAGTTGTCACCAGCGCTGCCTGGCCGTTTTCAATGGCGCGCCACTTCACGACATTGGCATTATGTTCTTCAAGGGTTTTGGCAAAGGCGTGGCCACCGGTACCGTTGGCTACGAAATAGAGGTAGCCCGTATCCGGTGGATTCAACACGGCTTCGATGGAAGCCTTGCCAGGATTGGCAATGGGACTGGGAGGCAGGCCAGGGATCTTGTAGGTATTGAATGGCGTATCTGACGCAAGATCGTCCCGGGTAAGGCCACGGTCGAGCTTGCCCTTGCCACCGACGAGGCCATAGATAATGGTGGGGTCGGATTGGAGCCTAATGCCTTGCTTGAGGCGATTGAGAAACACCGATGCCACCAGGGGTCGTTCCTCTGGAATACCGGTTTCCTTTTCAACGATGGATGCCAGCGTTACGGCTTCTTCCTTGCTCTTCAATATTGAATCGGGTGCGCGGGCATTCCACAAGGTATCCAGCATCTTGGCTTGATCGGCCTGCATTTTATCCAGCAGGTTCTGGCGGGTTTCGCCGCGGCTGAACACATAGGTTTCGGGCAGGATTGAACCTTCGGGAGGTGCTGTTGCGACGTCGCCCTGCAACACGTCATTTTCGGCCAGCCGCGCCAATGCCATTTCGCTGGTCCAGCCTTCTGGCACCGTAATTTTGTAGGCGATGGTCTTGCCGCTGGTAATGATGCCCAATACGTCGTCGATGCTGGCACCCTCGGGGAATTCATACTCACCCGGCTTGAGCCTGCCACCCCGTAGGCGGTTTACATAGGCAGCAGCGTTGAAAATTGTGGCGCTGCTCACAATGCCTGCGTCCTGCAAAGCTGCACCCACTTCAGTGCGCTTCTGGCCCTGCTTTAAAACATAAACGGCTTTGTTTGTGAGGGGGCCCTGTGCCGTGAATTCCGAATATCCGTAAAACGCCACGGCAGTACCGATGACAGCTGCCAGCACGGCAAGCACGAACAACGATACCAACACGCGCGACAGAGCTGATCGGCGGACCTTAACGAACTTCGGTTGCGGTACCCTTACTGGTTCCAATGCACGGCCTCCTCATACTCAACTCAATCCGCATAACGGCGCATCACGAGAGATGCGTTTGTACCACCAAAACCAAAAGAATTAGACAGAACTGTGTTGATCGGCTTTTTTCTGGCAACTTTCGGCACCAGGTCAATCTGAGTTTCCACCGAAGGATTATCCAAATTGATCGTTGGCGGACAGATATTGTCACGAATTGCGAGGATTGAGAAGATGGCCTCTACTGCACCAGCTGCTCCCAGCAAATGGCCGATGGACGACTTAGTCGACGACAGCGACAGGTTCTCAACCTTGCCATTCATGAAGCGCTCCACGGCGCGCAGTTCGATTTCATCACCCACCGGCGTCGACGTGCCGTGGGCATTGATGTAATCGATTTCGCTCGCGGGAATGCCTGCCCGTTTCAATGCGGCCGTCATGCAGCGGAACGCACCGTCACCGTCTTCGGGTGGCGACGTGATGTGATAGGCGTCACCCGACATGCCGTAACCTACGATTTCGGCGTAGATCCGCGCACCGCGCGCCTTGGCGTGTTCGAGCTCCTCAAGAATGAGGATGCCGGCACCTTCTCCCATCACAAAGCCATCGCGGTCCTTGTCGTAAGGCCGCGAGCCCTTGCTCGGGGTATCGTTGAATGACGTGGACAGCGCCTTGCAGGCGGCAAAGCCTGCAATGCCCAAGCGGCAAATGCAGGATTCCGCACCGCCGGCAAACATCACGTCGGCATCATCAAGTGCGATTAGTCGTGCCGCGTCACCGATGGCGTGGGTTCCGGACGAACACGCGGTTACCACCGCATGGTTTGGCCCCTTGAGGCCATGTGCAATGGAAATCTGGCCAGACGCCAGGTTGATCAATGAACCCGGAATGAAGAACGGGCTGATCTTGCGTGGGCCCTTGTCGCGCAGCAGCAGCGTGGTTTCCTCAATGCTGGGAAGGCCGCCGATACCTGCACCCACCAGCACACCCGTGCGGTACTGCTGGTCGGGCGTCTTGATTTCGTAGCCGGAATCCAAGAGCGCCTGTTGTGCCGCAATCATGGCAAACTGGATGAACTCATCGTTGCGGCGCTGGTCCTTGTGGTCCAGCCAACTGTCCATGTTCAGCGTACCGTTGGTGCCATCACCGCGCTTGACTTCAAATGCGATGCGGCACGGCAAGTCGGACGCATCAAATTTGGTGATCGGCCCAGCGCCGGATTCACCAGCGATCAGCCGCTGCCAGGTCTCTTCAATGCCGGTCGCAAGCGGCGACACGATCCCCAGTCCGGTGACAACGACACGACGCATGAAGGCCTCTCCCACATAAAAACGCGGAGGCTGAGGATTCCCTGAACCCTGCCTCCGCGTGGCGGTTAGCTAGTTGCCAGGCGCTCAGGCCTTGGCAGATTCAATAAACTTCACCGCGTCGCCAACGGTCTGGATGGTTTCGGCGGCGTCATCGGGAATTTCAATGGCGAATTCTTCTTCGAAGGCCATGACGAGTTCAACTGTGTCGAGGCTGTCGGCACCGAGGTCATCGATAAAGCTTGCCTCAGTTTTAACTTTTTCGCCGTCTACACCGAGGTGCTCGACAACGATCTTCTTTACCCGCTCAGCAACGTCACTCATGTTTAATCGTCCTTGTTTGCTTTAATTATCTCGTTTTGCCGCGCGAATTTTCTTGGTTCCCCCGCGGGGCCTGTAAGCTAACTACCACAGAATCCAATTCTGGCAAAAGAGGATATTTTTCGACTTGCGCCCCTGCGGGAAGCTTCCCATATGGGATTAATTCCTTTCACATCGCCAGGAGGCATAAAAGCCATGCAACAGCGTAAACTCGCATCATTAAGCGTTTCAACGGTCGGTTTGGGCTGCATGGGCATGTCGGAATTCTACGCCGGCCGTGATGATGTGGAGTCTATCGCCACCATCCACCGGGCCATTGAACTCGGCGTGAATTTTCTTGATACGGCAGATATGTATGGCGTCGGCACAAATGAGGAACTGGTTGGGAAGGCAATCAAGGGCAAGCGCGACAAGGTTGTCATCGCCACCAAATTTGGCAACATGCGTGGCAATGATGGTGCCTTCCTTGGGGTGAATGGCAAGCCCGACTACGTGCGTAAATCCTGCGATGACAGTTTGAAGCGCCTTGGCATTGACGTCATTGACCTCTACTACCAGCACCGGGTGGACGCCAATACGCCGATTGAAGATACGGTGGGGGCCATGGCAGAGCTGGTCAAGGCAGGCAAGGTTCGCTACCTCGGACTTTCGGAAGCAGCCGCCACGACCATTGAACGGGCCCACAAGGTTCATCCCATTACCGCACTGCAAACCGAGTACTCCCTGTGGAGCCGTGACATTGAGGAGGTCATCCTGCCGACCATCCGCAGGCTCGGCATTGGCCTGGTTCCCTACAGTCCGCTGGGACGTGGCTTCCTCACCGGACGGTTCAAGGCGGCTGACGACTTTGATGCAAAGGACTACCGTCGGATGAGTCCGCGCTTCCAGGGCGAAAACTTCGAACAGAATTTGGGTCTGCTCAGTGCCATTGAAACACTCGCTGCCGAAAAGGGCGTAAAAACTTCGCAGGTGGCGCTGGCCTGGGTTTTGGCGCAGGGCGATGACGTTGTGCCCATTCCCGGCACAAAGCGTCGCACTTATCTTGAAGAGAATGTAAAGGCAGTTGACGTCAAGCTATCAAGCCAGGAGCTCGAAAAGCTTTCCAATGCCATTCCCCGGGGTGCCGCCGCCGGTGACCGCTACCAGGCGTCATCCATGTCAGCGTTAAACCGGTAAGCATTTTCTTGGCTGCCGAAACTTGCGCCTTGGTGCCAAACCCCTTAAAGCGCTGGCACCATGCATACGACCGTTGACCCCACGCCGAAAGACCTGGCCGGAGCCGTGCTTTCCATTGACCTGGGTGCCATTCAGAAGAACTGGCGCTACCTCAAGGCGCATGCGGGCGCTGCCGAATGTGGTGCGGCCGTCAAAGGCAATGGCTATGGCCTGGGTGTTGAAGCCGTCGGCCGTGCGCTGTGGGATGCAGGCTGCCGCAGTTTTTTTGTGGCCCGCCCCAAGGAGGGGGAGGAACTGCGCCTCGTCCTGCCAGAGGCGACAATCTATGTGCTCGACGGATTGTTTCCGGGCCAGGCAGAGTTTTACGCCCAGAACAACTTGCTGCCGGCTCTCATCTCAATAGAGGAAGCACGCGAATGGGCGGCATTTGGCCGTGTCTACGGCCGCCACCTGCCCTGCGCCGTCCATGTCGATACGGGCATCAACCGTCTGGGGTTCTCGTTTGACGAATACGCAGCACTTCTTGGCGATGCCGAGATCATGGACAGCATCCATGTGAGCCTGCTGATGAGCCATCTCGCCTGCGCCGACGAACCAACCCACCCGCTCAATGCCGTTCAGCGTGATGCCTTCACGGCGGTACGGTCGAAGCTCCCCGGTGTTCCGGCAAGCCTTGCAAATTCCGCCGGCATCTTCCTCGGAAAAGACTATGCCCATGACCTGGTACGGCCGGGCATTGCCATTTATGGCGGCAACCCCACCCCTGCCCTTGCCAACCCCATGCGGGCCGTGGCCCTGCTCGAAGGAACGATACTGCAAACCCGAAACGTGGCGGCCGGCGATACGGTGGGTTACAGCGCCACCTGGCGTGCCCCGCGTGACGTGAAGATTGCGGTGCTCGGTGCCGGCTACAAAGATGGCGTACCCCGAGCGCTAAGTTCGGGCTCGAGCAATGCGCCGCCGCATGTCTACCTGGGTGGCATGCGTTGCCCCATCATCGGCCGCATATCCATGGACATGATGGCCATTGATGTGACCGACCTCGCCACGCCCGTAAAGCGCGGTGACCTTGCGGAAATCCTGGGACCGAATATCCTGATTGACGAGGCGGCAGGCTGGGCGGGCACGATATCCTATGAATTGCTCACCCGTTTGGGTAGCCGATATGCAAGACTCTATTCGGAAATTGATTCGGAAACCACGGCTTGAACCCATTCCAACCCATCGGTCGCGCAGTTCTCGGCCTGCTGTCAGAAATTGGCCGCGTCGTGCTGTTCATCAAGGAAGCCCTCCTCCAGGGATTGTCGCCCACCTATTATGGCCGCCAAATTCTCGAGCAGATGTGGCGCGTGGGCTACAACTCGCTGCCGGTTGTCGGCATGACCGCTTTTTTCACCGGCGGTGCGTTGGCCTTGCAAATCTTTCTCGGCTCGTCGCGCTTCAATGCCGAAGGCCTTGTTGCCTCAATCGTGGCGCTTGGCATCACCCGTGAATTGGGGCCGGTGCTGGCGGGTCTTATGGTTGCGGGCCGGGTTGGCGCATCCATCGCCGCCGAGCTTGGCACCATGCGGGTCACTGAACAGATTGATGCGCTCGTCACCTTGTCGACCAATCCCTTCAAGTATCTCGTTGGTCCTCGCGTGGTCGCGGCCGTCGTCACCCTCCCCATACTCGTGGCCATTGGCGATACCATCGGCATCATGGGTGGCTATATCGTTGGCACCCGGTCGCTTGGTTTCAATTCATTTGCCTATATCAAGAACACCGCAGACTTTTTGCATGTGGATGACGTTACGTCCGGCCTGATCAAGGCCGCCGTCTTTGGCTTCATCATTGCCATCATGGGCTGCTACCACGGCTTCAATTCCAAGGGCGGCGCGCAAGGCGTGGGACGGGCAACGACCAATGCCGTGGTGTCAGCCGCCATTCTCATACTCGCTGCCAATTTCGCATTAACGTCCCTGCTGTTCTCGGAGTGATGCATGGCTGACGGACACATCATACTCGAAAACGTCTGCAAGGGGTTCGGTCCCAAGCATGTCTTGAACGGCATCAATATCTCCGTGCCCAAGGGAAGGTCACTTGTGGTGATCGGCGGTTCGGGCACGGGCAAGTCGGTGATGCTGAAATGCATCCTCGGCATTCTCACGGCGGACAAAGGTTCCATAAGGATTGGTGGCGAAGAAGTTGTTGGCCTGAAGGGAACGGCGCGGGACGAGTTCCTGTCGAAGTTCGGCATGCTGTTCCAGGGTGGCGCGCTGTTTGACTCGCTGCCCGTCTGGGAGAATGTGGCCTTCGGCCTGATCCAGGGCCGCAACATGGCAAGGGCCAAAGCCCGTGACATTGCCATGGACAAGCTCGCCCTGGTGTGCCTCACCCCGGAAGTGGGCCTGCTCTACCCCGCCGAACTTTCCGGCGGCTTGCAAAAGCGCGTGT
>JANMKJ010000328.1:0-6251 GCA_031371945.1 Rhodobiaceae bacterium | reverse complement strand
GCTTTGACGCCATTGCCGATCGTGTGCACCGAAGCCTCATGGCCCGCATTGAGAATGAGGATTGCGGTGGTGACGAGCTCATTTTCGGAGAGCTTCTGGCCTTCGCTTTCCGCCCGCACCAGCTCGGAAAGCAAATCGCCTTGCGGATTTTTGCGCCGTTCCGCAATGAGACCCCGCATGTAGTCACTGAAGGCGATGGTGGCTTTGACCGCCGATTCTTCCACGGCGATGTCCCGCCGCGCCATGTACATTGACACCATGTCGTGCGACCACGCGAGGAACTGATCTGCCATGGGTGTGGGCACGCCCAAAAGTTCGCAAATGATGATGACCGGAATGGGCGTGGCGTAGGCGGCAAGTAGGTCTACCTCACCTTTCGCCTCAAAACCATCAATCAAGCTGTTGGAAAGACTCTCGATCTTGGGCCGGAGCCGCTCTACCTGGCGCGACAGGAAGGCCCGGCTGACCAGGCCGCGCAGCCGCGTATGAACAGGTGGCTCCAATTCCAGGAGAGAATGCTTTTCGAAGTCATAGAAGGGTTTGAGGCGGGATGGGGTTTCCGCCAGCCCCAGCTCTTCACGGGTGGCCACATGCAGGATCTGGCGGCCAAACCGCCTGTCGCGCAGCAAGGCGTTGACGTCCTCGTGGGCGGGAAAGCACCAATAGCCATACTGCTCCCACTTGAAGGCGGGCATTTTGTGGCGAAGTGCCTGGTAAAACGGGTAGGGATTTTCGTAGAACTGCGGATTTTGCGGGTCTAGGTCCACGCTTCGGGTGTTGGAATCAATTTTCATGGGGCCTAATCTGTTTCAAATGAAAATCTATATCAGTGTCGATATTGAGGGTGTGGCAGGCATAACCCATTGGGATGAAGCCGAGAAGGGGCACCCGGACTGGCTGGAATTCCGCGAAATCATGACCCGCGAAGCCATTGCCGCCATTGAAGGGGCAAGGGCCGCAGGGGCCACGGAAATCTGGGTCAAGGACGCCCACGACAGCGGACGTAACCTCATAACCACCATGTTTCCGGAAAATGTGACACTTATTCGCGAGTGGTCCGGCCACCCTTTCAGCATGATCCAGGAAATTGATGCGACCTTTGCTGGCCTGGTGATGATTGGCCACCATGCCAGCGTGGGCTCGGAAGGCAACAGCCTCGCCCATACGCTCAACACGCGCACCCAAATGATTACCTTGAATGGAACGCCAGTATCCGAATTTCGCCTGTGCGCGTGGGCTGCAGCAAGCCTTGGCGTGCCAACCGTCTTCGTGAGCGGCGACAAGGCGCTCATGGCCGAAATCGAAGCAACCAACCCCCATATCGGCAGGCTGGCGGTCAAGGAAGGGCGCGGTCAATCCACCATTTCGATGACGCCCATCAGCGCACAGAACGCCATCCGCAAGGGTGTGGCAAAGTCCCTGGCGGGAAATTTGAAGGATTGCCTCTTGCAGTTGCCTGAACAGTTCACGTTGGATGTGACCTACCACAGCCCGACGCTTGCATACGAGAAAAGCTTCTATCCGGGTTGCAAATACATCGGCAATCGTACAAACCGCGTTGAAACCAGCAATATTTTTGATGTCATGCGCGCCCTGCGCTTCATCAAGTAGAATTGAGATCCATGACCACTGAACACACGTCCCAAAAGGAATTCATTTTCCTGGTTGCGCTTCTCACGGCCATGGTCGCCATGTCCATCGACACGATGCTGCCCGCCATTGGCACTATTGCGCAGGAATTCGGCGTGAGCGACCCAAACAAGCGGCAGTTCATCATCACCATGTTTTTCGCCGGCATGACTATCGGCACGCTTCTGAGCGGCCCGATATCCGACAGCATCGGCCGCAAGCCGGCGATATTCGCAGGGCTGCTGATCTATTTGGCAGGTTCCTTGCTGTGCCTGTTTTCCACCAGCTTTGTGATGCTGCTCGCGGGCCGCGCCTTGCAGGGATTCGGCGCAGCGGCACCACGCATCGTGTCCATGGCGATGGTGCGTGACGGGCAGGGCGGAGCTGCCATGGCGCGCATCATGTCGTTCGTGATGTCGGTTTTCATGCTCGTGCCGATCATTGCACCGAGCATCGGCCAGGCGGTTCTCCTCTTTGCCAGCTGGCGCTTTATTTTCGCGGGCTTCATCGGCATGGCCATCATTGCTGCCATCTTCCTTGAGGTGCGCCAGGAGGAAACGCTGCCGCGCGAAAACCGCGTGAAGTTCTCGGCCGCCAACCTGTATTTTTCAGCCCGCGAATTCTTCCGCTTTCCGTTGGCCTGGGGCTACACGGTTGCCGTTGGTTTCGTATTTGCCTCGTTCATCGCCTACCTCGGCACGTCGCAACAGATTTTTGCCGAGCAGTACGCACAAGGCAAGCTCTTTGCCATCTGGTTCGGCGTGTTCGCCGTAGCCATTGCCTGCGCCATGATCTTCAATGGCAGGCTGGTCATGAAAATGGGCATGCGCCGGATGTCCAAATGGGCGGTGCGGTCCTGCGTCGTGATCTCCACAGTTTTCGTGGGCGTCGCCTTGCTCTATGCCGGCCACCCGCCGCTGTGGACGCTGGGTGTGTACCTGTTCATGACCTTCTTTTGCTGTGGCATCCTGTTTGGCAATTACAATGCCATGGCGATGGAACCGGTGGGCCACATTGCCGGCATGGCTGCCGCCATTTCCGGCACCGTATCATCCCTGGTGGCGCTGCTGGTGGGGGGCTGGATTGGCCAGCAATATGATGGCACCGTTTTTCCACTGGTCTATGGCTACCTGGGCATGAGCATCCTGGCCTTCCTGACCAGCGAATATGTTGAAAGGATTGCCAAAACAGTGGTGAAAAAACCACGCCTTGTCGATTGATCAGAAATTCTGGTAACTGGTTTTCGTGTTCAAACCCTACTCAGCATTGGCCCTGGCCCAACACGCACTGCAGCCCGACAGGCCCTGGCCCCGGGCATGGCGTGCGGCGACGCCAAAACCTAGTTATGACGCCATCATCATTGGCGGCGGCGGCCATGGGCTGGCCACCGCCTACTACCTTGCCAAAAACCACGGCCTCACCAATGTCGCGGTCATCGAGCGAGCCTATATCGGATCCGGCAACGTCGGGCGTAATACAACGCTGATCCGCTCCAACTACGTGATCGATGGCAACACCCAGTTCTTTGAACACTCCATGAAACTCTGGGAGGGACTTTCCCACGACCTGAACTTCAATTGCATGGTGTCGCAGCGCGGCCAGGTGGTGCTGGCCACCAACCCGGTGCAAATGGATGTCTATGCCCGGCGTGGCAATATCATGCGGCTCAATGGCATCGACGCCGAGCTGCTCGACCGTGGGCAGGTGATGAAGCTGTTGCCCTATCTCGATTATTCCAAGGAAGCCCGCTGGCCGATCTATGGCGGCATCCTTCAGGACCGCGCCGGGACGGTGCGCCACGATGCCGTGGCCTGGGGTTATGCCCGGGCCGCCGATACGCTGGGCGTGGACATCATCGAAAACTGCGAGGTCACGGGTTTCATCATGGACGGTGACAAGGCGGTGGGCGTCGAAACCTCGCGAGGCAAGATCCTCGCAGGCAAAGTCGCCATGGCCGTGGCCGGGCACTCATCCCACGTGGCGAAAATGGCAGGACTTCGCCTCCCCATCGAGAGCCACATCCTCCAGGCATTTGTCACCGAACCCGTAAAACCGATGGTCGACCATGTGGTGTCATGGGGGGCTGAACTCTTTTACCTCTCGCAAAGCGACAAGGGCGGCATGGTTTTTGGCGGCCATATCGACGGCTTCAATACCTATACCCAACGTGGCCAGTTTCCCCGCATCCAGACCGTCGCGGAGTGTGCCGTGTCGCTGTTGCCATTTATGTCAAAACTTCGCCTGCTGCGCCACTGGGGTGGCATCATGGACATGACGCCTGATGGCAGTCCCTTCATTTGTCGCACCAGGATCAAGAACCTCTATTTCAATGGCGGCTGGTGCTACCAGGGCTTCAAGGCAACCCCGGCATCCGGCTGGACCTTCGCCCACACCATGGCCCACGATGAGGAACACGAACTGAACCGCGCCTATTCACTCGACCGCTTTGAAAAGGGCGCCGAGCTCGACGATTATGGCATTGGTAACTGGACATACAAGCAATGAGAATTCCTTGCCCCCATTGTGGTGAACGCGACGTGAGCGAATTCCGCTATGGTGGAGATGCCACGAAGCAACGCCCCGTCCACGGCGAAGGCGACCTCAAGGCGTGGCACGACTACTACTTCCTGTTTGATAATCCCAAGGGCGCCCACAAGGAATACTGGCAACATGTGCTGGGTTGCCGCCAGTGGTTCAAGCTTTCCCGCAACACCGCGACGAATGAAATAGGCGGTGCCGAATGACAACTTTCCGCAGGCTCGACAAGGGCGGCCGCATTGACCGGACAAAAATTGTCGGATTCACCTATGAAGGCAAGGCGCTGACGGGATTTGCCGGTGACACGCTGGCCTCTGCACTTCTTGCCAATGGCAGGACACTCGTTGCCCGCAGCTTCAAGTATCACCGGCCACGGGGGCTGGTATCGGCGGGAGTGGAAGAGGCCAACGCCCTGTTCACGATTGGCGGAAATGAACCCAACATTCCGGCAACCATCGTTGACCTGGTCGAAGGCTTGCAGGTCAACACCCAGAATGCCTGGCCCTCGGTAGACTTCGACATGATGGCCGTGAACTCATGGGCAGCGCCGCTATTTCAATCCGGCTTCTACTACAAGACCTTCATGGGACCATTCAAAAAGTCGTGGATGTTCTACGAACCCTTCATCCGCCGGGCAGCAGGCCTTGGCAAGGTTACCGCCGCCAAGGACGAAAGCCGCTACGACACGGTCCATGATTTCTGCGATGTGCTTGTCGTGGGCAGTGGCCCGGCCGGGCTCATTGCGGCAGTGAAAGCCGCCAGAACCGGCGAACGGGTTGTCCTGGTGGAGCAGGACAGTGAACTGGGCGGTTCGTTATTATCCGAGCACGGAAACGAAATCGAGACCTGGCGAAAAGCGCAAGTTAATGATTTGTTAAGCTTTTCAAACCTGAAAATCCGCACACGGACAACGGCGCAGGGGCTCTACGACGACAATCTTGTCGTGCTCCTGCAGCGCCACGCCACATCCGATGCAGCCCGCGGCAAACCCCGCCAAACCTTGTTCATGCTGCGCGCCAAATCAATTGTTTTCGCAACCGGCGCCATTGAGCGGCCCCTGGTTTTTTCCAACAACGACCGCCCCGGCGTGATGCTGGCATCGGCGGTTCGGACCTATCTCAATCGTTACGGCCTTGCCCCCCTGCAGCGCACGGTAATTGCCACCAACAATGATAGCGCCTACCTCACGGCCTTCGACCTGGCCGAAGCCGGGGTGGCGGTCACCATCGCAGACTTGCGCAAGGAAATTCCATCAGACCTTCTGTCACGCTCAGCCATGCTCGGCATGGCCATATTCCCGGGCACCGCCGTGGCTGATGTCAGGGGCACGTCCCAGGTTAAAGGCGTCGTACTGGCCGGTGCCCATGCGGCTACCATCGAATGCGATGTGTTGGCCATGTCGGGTGGCTGGTCTCCCGTGGTGCATCTCACCTCCCACGGTGGCATCAAGCCAGTATACGACGAGAAAATTGCAGCGTTTGTGCCGGGAGGATTTGCGCCAGGTCATTCGGGTGTCGGTGCCGTGATGGGCGATTTTGATTATCCGGCCGAACTCGGGATCAAGAAACGGCGGTATAACATCAGAGCCTCGTGGTTGCCTGTTGCCGGGGGCAAGGGCAAGGCCTTCGTCGATTTCCAGTCGGACGTAACCACCAAGGACATTTCATCCGCCCATGAGGAAGGCTATGTCAGCGTCGAACACCTCAAGCGCTACACCACACTTGGCATGGGAACCGACCAGGGTAAAACCTCCAACATCAACGCGCTGGCCATCATGGCAGGCCTGCGTGGCCTGCCCATTGCGCAGGCAGGCACCACCACGTTCCGGCCACCCTACACCGGGCTCGCCGTGGGAGCGATTGCCGGACGTACCGTTGGCCATCACTTCCGTCCCTACCGCCTGTCACCGCTGCATGGTGCCACCAGGGCCCATGGCGCAACTTTTATTGAAGCTGGCCTGTGGATGCGCGCCTGGTACTACGCCTGGGCAGGCAGCACACCGGAAGAAGCCTACGTGAAGGAAATGCAACTGGTGCGGACTGGTGTCGGCCTTGCCGATGTTTCAACCCTCGGCAAGATCGACG
>JANMKJ010000544.1:0-2473 GCA_031371945.1 Rhodobiaceae bacterium | reverse complement strand
ATCAGCGCGGGGCTTTCGCGCCTGCGTGAGGGCTGGATTGCGGCGCGGGGCGATATCGAGGCCTATGGCGGTCGCATTGTGCGGCCGGAAGATAATGGCGGGGTTGACGAAAAGCGAGCCACGCCGCAGTTCCCGGTGAAGCATCCGCCGTTACGGGCCAGGCAAGGCATAGCCGTTACGCAGCTGGCCTATGCCCGCGCGGGGATCATTACCCCTGAAATGGAATTCATTGCGCTGCGTGAGAACTGTGGCCGTCAAGCCCATGGTATCGTGACCGCGGAATTCGTGCGCGGTGAAGTGGCCGCGGGCAGGGCGATCATTCCAGCGAACATCAATCACCCGGAACTGGAGCCCATGGTCATTGGGCGCAATTTTTTGGTGAAGATCAACGCAAACATCGGCAACTCAGCCGTAACCTCATCGATGGCCGAAGAGGTCGAAAAAATGGTATGGGCCATCCGCTGGGGTGCCGACACGGTGATGGACCTCTCGACGGGTCGCAACATTCACAATATCCGCGACTGGATCATACGCAATGCACCGGTGCCAATTGGCACGGTACCAATTTACCAGGCGCTGGAGAAAGTGGGCGGTATTGCTGAGGCGCTGACGTGGGAAATTTATCGTGACACGCTTATCGAGCAGGCGGAGCAGGGAGTGGATTACTTCACCATTCATGCCGGTGTGCGGCGGTCCCATGTACCGCTCACAATCGACCGGGTAACGGGGATTGTTTCGCGGGGTGGGGCAATCATGGCGAAGTGGTGCCTCTATCACCACAAGGAGAGTTTCCTTTACGAGCATTTCGCGGAAATCTGCGATATCTGCCGGGCCTATGATGTGAGCTTTTCCCTGGGTGATGGACTGCGCCCCGGATCGATTGCAGATGCCAATGATGCAGCACAATTTGCCGAGCTGGGCACGCTAGGTGAATTGACGAAGGTCGCCTGGGCCAAGGATTGCCAAGTCATGGTGGAAGGACCAGGCCATGTTCCCATGCACAAAATCCAGGAAAACATGGAAAGGCAGCTGGCGACGTGCGCAGAGGCTCCCTTCTATACACTGGGACCGCTCACCACCGATATCGCACCCGGTTATGATCATATCACGTCGGCAATTGGTGCGGCCATGATTGGCTGGCTAGGAACGGCCATGCTTTGTTATGTGACTCCCAAGGAACACCTGGGACTACCCGACCGCAATGATGTGAAAACCGGTGTCATCACCTACAAAATTGCGGCCCATGCTGCTGACCTGGCCAAGTGTCTCCCGGGAGCCGGACTTCGCGATGATGCGCTTTCCCGGGCCAGGTTTGATTTTCGTTGGGAAGACCAGTTCAACCTTTCGCTTGATCCCGAAACAGCGCGCAGCTTTCACGATCAGACACTGCCCAAGGCAGCCCATAAAGCAGCGCAGTTCTGTTCCATGTGCGGGCCGAAATTCTGTTCCATGAGGATCTCGCAGGATATTCGCGCCGATGCCGAACGTGAGAGCTTGGCTGAGATGGCAGAACAGTGTGGAGACGAGATTGACCTTTAGAGATTGGACGAGGTGAGCTGACGCAATGATTACGGTCGTGGGGGCGGGCGTTGCAGGGTTGACCTGCGCTTTGGCATTGGCCGAGCGTGGTGCTGCAGTTGAGGTGGTTGAGCGTGGCAATGCGCTGGGCGTGGAGAGTTGTTCGTGGCTGGCTGGCGGCATGTTGGCGCCATGGTGCGAGCTGGAAAGTACCGATGAACTTATAGCGGAACTAGGGGCGGAAGCGCTGGATTTCTGGGCCGAACGGTTTCCGGGCACGGTTCAAAATGGCAGCCTGGTGGTGGCACGGCCGAGGGATCAGGGCGAGCTCAAGCAATTTGCCCGGAACACTCGCAATTTTGCGTGGCTTGACGGCCCAACGCTTGCGGCACTTGAGCCCGATCTTTCGGAACGATTTGGCAGCGGCATCTTCTTTCCCCATGAGGGTCATCTTGATCCCCGCGCCGCACTTCGCGCATTGGCAAAGCGCCTGGCGTGGTTTGGTGTTGAGATACATTTCGGCATTGATGTAGTTGCTACGCCGCCTGATGCCGCAGCAGTTGTGGATTGTCGTGGCCTGGCTGCACGAGATACCCTGGGTGATTTGCGCGGGGTGAAGGGCGAGATGGTGATTGTTCACTCTCCTGACGTTGCCCTTGCAAGGCCGGTGCGCATGCTGCACCCGCGGCATTCGATCTATGTAGTTCCGCGCGGCAATGGCAATTTCATGATCGGTGCCACCATGGTGGAAAGTGATGATCAGGCGCGGGTGACGGCGCGCGCAGTGCTGGATCTGTTAGGCACGGCGTGCGCGTTGCATCCGGCATTTGCGGAATCGGAAATCGTCGAATTTGCCACGGGTGTTCGCCCGGCGTTCCCGAACAACCTGCCACGCATTCGCAAAATCGGCCGCACCATCCATGTGAATGGGCTTTACCGGCATGGGTTTCTATTG
>JANMKJ010000492.1:0-1555 GCA_031371945.1 Rhodobiaceae bacterium | reverse complement strand
CTTGCCCGTGGCTGTGGCTCCTGCATAAACATATTGTGCAATCGCTGTGGAACCCACAAAGCCCACGGCCTTGATATCTGGATCATTCAGGATTGCATCAACCGACTCCTTGTCGCCGTTGACCACGTTGAGGATGCCCGGCGGCAAGCCAGCTTCAAGGAAAAGCTCGGCAATGCGCATGGGGCAGGACGGATCACGTTCGGAAGGCTTGAGGATGAAGGCATTGCCAACGGCGATTGCCGGTGCGCATTTCCATAACGGAATCATTGCCGGGAAATTGAACGGGGTAATGCCAGCCACGACACCCAGCGCCTGGCGCATGGAATACATGTCAATGCCGGGGCCTGCGCCATCGGTGAATTCACCCTTGACGAGATGCGGGACGCCGCAAGCAAATTCAGCCACTTCAACACCACGCTGCAGGTCACCCAATGCGTCAGGTACCGTTTTGCCATGCTCCATGGAAATGAGCGTTGCCAGCTCTTCCTTGTGCTTGTTAGCCAGTTCCAGAAATTTCATCATCACCCGGGCGCGAAACTGCGGGTTCTTGGCAGCCCAGGCGGGCTGTGCAGCACGGGCATTTTCAACAGCGGCGCGAAGTTCCGCCGTGGAGGCCAAGGCCACCTTCGCCTGCACTTCACCCGTGTTGGGATTGAATACATCGGCAAACCGCCCGGACGTGCCCTTGACATGCTTGCCACCAATGAAGTGCCCGATTTCCTTGACCATTTTCCGTTTTTCCAACCTTAAATTCTTGTCCGCCTGACCCTAGGCATAGCTGATATAGCCCATGCAAAGCAATTATGGAATAAATATTTCGTTAAGTCCAAAAAATAGAATTTTTGTTCCATATCAACCCCGCCCACTTTATAATTCTTGATCAGATGGTCAACAGTGGATAGCTTTCGGGCAACAAGAAAAAATGCCCTGGAGGGGTCATGGCGGCTCAAGCCGTAATTGATATCAGCGCCCTGAGCCTTACGTTTACCACGGCAGATGGACCGGTCTACGCGCTGGAGGGCATTGACCTGAAGGTGGACGACGGCGATTTCGTTTCTTTCATCGGCCCATCAGGGTGCGGAAAAACCACCCTCATGCGGGTCATAGCCGACCTCGAGCAGGCAACATCGGGGAAAATTTCGGTGAATGGCATGTCGCCCCGCGACGCCCGCATGGCCCGCGCCTATGGCTACGTGTTCCAGGCCCCCGCTCTCTATCCGTGGCGCACCGTTGAACAAAATGTGGGCCTCCCCCTCGAGATCATGGGAACCGCCGACGCGTCGGGCCGCATCAAGCGCAATCTCGAACTTGTAAACCTATCAGGCTTCGAGAAGAAATTCCCCTGGCAACTGTCCGGCGGCATGCAACAGCGCGTCTCCATTGCCCGCGCCCTGGCGGTTGAACCCAAATTACTGCTCATGGACGAGCCCTTCGGTGCCCTCGACGAAATCGTTCGCGACAAACTGAACCAGCAGTTGCTGGAATTGTGGGCCACCACAAAAAAGACAGTAGTGTTCGTTACCCACTCAATACCCGAAGCCGTATTCCTGTCGTC
>JANMKJ010000462.1:0-9702 GCA_031371945.1 Rhodobiaceae bacterium | reverse complement strand
AAATCGTATCCTCAACCGGGGCCCTCGAGCTTGGCAAGGTGCCAGCCCACCTTGCCATCATCGGTGCGGGTGTCATTGGCCTCGAACTCGGTTCCGTCTACGCCCGCCTTGGGTCCAAGGTCACTGTTATCGAGTTTCTCGACCGCATCCTCCCCGGCATGGACCTGGAAGTGGCCAAGAATTTCCAGCGCCTTCTGCAAAAGCAGGGTTTCACCTTCAAGCTGTCAAGCAAGGTGACGAGTGCCACCAAATCCAAATCATCTGTATCCCTGCAAATCGAACCCGCCAGTGGTGGCACGGCTGAAACCCTGGATGCCGACACGGTTCTCGTGGCCGTGGGGCGCACACCCTATACCGAAGGCCTGGGCTGTGACGAGGCCGGCATCAAGCGCGATGCCAAGGGTCGCGTTGAGGTCGGCCCCCATTTTGAAACCAGCGTGAAGGGCGTCTATGCCATCGGCGATGTCATCCGCGGCCCCATGCTGGCCCACAAGGCGGAAGACGAAGGCGTGGCCCTGGCTGAAATACTGGCGGGCCAGGCGGGCCACGTGAACTACGACGTCATCCCCGGCGTGGTCTATACCGCCCCTGAAGTGGCAAGCGTTGGCAAGACCGAAGAAGAGCTCAAAGCGGCAGGCATCGATTATAAGGTCGGCAAATTCCTGTTCCTGGCCAACGGCCGCGCCAAGGCCTACCAGACCACAGATGGTTTTGTGAAAATCCTCGCCGACGCCCGCTCGGACAAGGTCCTTGGCGCCCATATCATTGGCCCACTGGCAGGCGAATTGATCCATGAAATCGCGGTTTTAATGGAATTTGGCGGTTCAGCCGAAGACTTGGCCAGAACCTGCCATGCCCACCCAACTCTATCAGAGGCTGTAAAAGAGGGAGCCATGGCCGTGGCGGGCCGTTCAATTCATAGTTGACATGCTTTTTTGTACAACCCCGGCGATAAATTTTACCCTGTCTGTTTAGCAAATTGTAAATGTTCTCACCCATAGTCGCATTCAACTTAATGTGATTCCACGCGGGCGAACTCATGGCGGGCAAAGATAAACACGTAGACATACTGGTATTGGACGACGATCTTGACCTCTTGACCACCACGGCAGAATTGCTTGCCGACATGGGCTACAAGGTCAAGGGCTTCGCCGATCCTGAATCGGCACTTGAGTTTGCCATGGGGCAAACCTTCTCGGTTGGCCTGTTTGATTTCAGATTGGGCAGCCTCAAAAATGGCCTGGACGTGGTGGAAACCATGCAAGCCCTGGGCTGCAAGTCAGTTTATGTGATGGTTTCAGCAGATATTGAAAATTCAACCCAGACCCGTGCCATCAATCTCAAATTGTTTGAGTTCATGCGCAAACCCGTAGCCCCGGAATCACTGCTTGCCACCATCGAACGGGCCCTTGCCCAATCCAATCTTTTGGCTGCCTGACTAGGGACCGGTAACCGGCTTGGGGTTGCTGCCATCGAAATACCGGCCATAGCGGAACGGCGCGGGATCAACGCACGGGGTTTCCCCCACCAGCATTTGTGCCATCAGCTTTCCAGCACCTGGCCCCAGGCCAAATCCATGCCCGGAAAAACCCGAAGCAAGGAACAGTCCTGAAATTTGCGCCAGGGGTGATATCACCGGCACCACATCCGGTGTGGTATCAATCACGCCGCCCCAGCGTTCCACAACCTGCATGTCCCTGAACACGGGATAGTAACTCTTGAGGCTGTCCTCTGCCTCGTCGAGGGTTGCGCGCGACGGCTCCGGATCAAGCATGCGCACCTCTTCAAACGGTGAGCGTTCATCCAGCCGCCATTTCCGTTTCAGCCTCGCCTCGTCAATGAACCTTTTTCCAAGCCGCAGCCGCAATCCCTTCCAGTCCATCATCAACGCTGGCAGATACTGGAAAAACAACCGGAAACTGTCAGGCAGAATATCCGCCATCGACTGGTGGCGATGGGTCACCGTGTAACCTCCGTCCAGCCGTTTGCGGAATGAGAAATTTCCACCCGAGCAGGCCTTCTCCAGGCCCGTCTCGAGGGCTGCCGTGCGCATGACCGAGCCGATCACCGTGAGTTGCGGAAACTCAATGCCCAGATTGTGCAGGAAGCGCCGTGACCACGCACCACCCGCCAGCACCACGTGTTCGCAAGCGATCACGCCCTTTTCGGTAACCACTGCCGATGCCCGTCCAGCCGATGTTTCAACGCCGCGCACGGCACATCCCTGGAAGATCTTGACTCCAAGTTTTTGCGCCGCCCGCGCCATGGCAGGCACCGCGAGGAAAGGTTCGGCGCGGCCATCGGCGGAGGTATACAAAGCACCCTTCCACGGTCGTGTGGATCCGGGTTGCAAAACATCAGCCTCGGCGCCGGACACGAGCTTTGTATCAAGCCCGTAGGTCTTGGCATTCTCGCTGTACCATTTTTCCTTGGTGGCCATGTCGGCGTCGGTGTCTGCAAGGTAGATGATGCCGGCCTGCCGGTAGCCCGTCTCAGCGCCGACCCTGTCATTCATGCCGCGCCACAACTTCAATGATTCCAGGATGAGCGGCAGCTCGCGCGGATCCCGTCCCATTTGCCGGCACCAGCCCCAATTGCGGCTCGATTGCTCACCAGCAACAATACCCTTTTCCAGCAGTACGACCGGAATGCCGCGGTCGGCAAGCTCAAGTGCTGTTGCAACACCGATGACACCACCGCCAATCACGACGACAGTCGTGGCAGCGGGCATTTCCGTATTTGAAATCACATGATCAATAATGGGCATGGCCACCTGCTAGGGAAAATTGGACAGCATCGCAAGCCTCAGCTTTGCGCGTGAGCCTTGCGGTATTGTTCAAGCAAATGCGACCGGTCCACTTCCGTGTAGATCTGGGTTGATGAAAGGCTGGCATGGCCCAGCAGCTCCTGGATCACCCGAAGGTCCGCCCCATTGCCCAAAAGATGCGTGGCAAAGGAATGGCGAAGCGCGTGCGGTGTTGCCGTATCCGGCAAATTCAGCGCTCCGCGCATGGTTTCGATAAGCAGCTGGATGTTGCGCGCATTCAACGGGCCTCCCCGAACGCCGCGGAACATGGGTTCCTGGGCCTGCAGGGCAAACGGGCAAAGGTCGATATAGCCATCCAGCACTTCGCGCACCCGCGGGATGACTGGCACAATCCGCGTTTTTCCACCTTTGCCCACAATCACCAGGGGATTTGACCGGGATTGGCTCAGGGTCAATCCAATAGCCTCGGAAATGCGAAGCCCGCAGGCATAGAGCAGGGTCAGCACCGCCCGGTCGCGGGCCTCCACCCATTTGGGTGTTTCATCCGTTGACAGAATGTCGCCATGGGCAACCCGTGCCGCAGCAGCAATGCTCAAAGGTTTGGGCACCGAATGGGCAAGCTTGGGCGAGCGCAGCGAAACCAGCGCCACATTCTTGAACAGTCCGCTGCGTTCAGCATAGCGAAAGAACGAACGAATGGCTGAAAGCTGCCGTGCCAGAGTACGGCTTTCCACCCCGGCCTTGCGCCGCCGGGCCATGAAACTGCGAAAATCGAGTGTTGTGAGCGCGCTCAAATCGGCAACGCCTGGAGGCTTGCCCATGTGGACGGTCAGGAACGTGCCGAATTGCGTAATATCCCGCCCATAGGCTTCCAGCGTTTTGGCAGCCATGCGCCGTTCTGATTTCAGCGACTGCTGCCAGCGCAGTGCCACCGCCGCCGCATCGCCAGCCAGGCCGAATTGCTGTATCTCACCCATGGAACCAGCCTAGCGCAGAATTGGTTGACGGTTTCTAACTTTGAACGACGGGCGCCCCATAATGCTCGACCACCGGGAGGGGATTGTAGAAACGGTGCAGCAGTCTCCGCCAGTCCTCATAACGGTCCGACAGGCGAAAGCCCAAGGTGTGATCTTCCAGTTCGCGCCATTCCACCCGCAAGAGATAGCGCCCATCTCTTTCAAGGCAGGGGCGAACCTCAAGCCTGATAAATCCCGGCGTGGCTTTGATGAAAGGCAGCGCCTGTTTCAGCGCTGCCTCATATTCCTCCCGCTCGGAGGGCTCCACATCAAGAATGGCGTGCTCGATGATCACTAGATGGTCTGGCCCGTTTTTTTCCAGTCCGCCAGGAACATTTCAATGCCCTTGTCGGTGAGGGGGTGCTTGGCAAGCGCCTTGAGCACCGAGGCCGGAGCCGTCACCACATCAGCCCCAATGAGTGCTGCCTGCTTCACATGGTTGGCGGTTCGCACCGAGGCCACAAGAATTTCCGTTTCATAGCCGTAATTGTCGTAGATCTGGCGAATGTCGGAAATCAGGTCCATGCCTTCCAGATGGATGTCATCAAGACGGCCCACGAAGGGTGAAATAAATGAGGCATCCGTCTTGGCTGCAAGCAGGGGCCTGGTTGGCACTGAAGCACAGCGTTACATTGACCATGGCACCATCAGACCGCAACGCCTTGCAGGCCTTGAGGCCATCGATCGTCAGCGGGACTTTTACCGTGACGTTCTTGGCAATTTTCCGCAGGTCATTGCCTTCCCTGATCATGCCGGCCGCATCAAGCGCCGTCACCTCGGCACTCACCGGACCTTCAACGATTTTGCAAATCTCGGCGATGACTTCCTTGAAAACCCGCCCGGATTTGGCCACCAGCGACGGGTTGGTGGTGACACCATCGAGCAGGCCAATGTCGGCAAGTTCACGGATTTCGGCCACGTCTGCCGTATCAACAAAAAATTTCATGCTTGATATCCTCCCATTAAACCAGACTGCGCGGATCACGTCCGCATTGCTTGGCCGCAGCCACACATAGTGCTTCTTTAAGCCCATCAAGCGACGCCGTCACTAGCTGTTCCCCGTTGATATGGCTCACCGGGCGGATCAGCCGCAAACTGTTTGTCAGGAACACCGCATCCGCAGTGAACAACTCGGTGAGCGACACGGCCCGTACGCTGGGCCTGTCGGCAAGGTCCAGCAACAGTCCCCGCGTTATGCCACACAGAATGCCCTGGTCCGGCGCAGGCGTGATCAGTTCACCATTTTTGAGAATGAACACATTGGCAATCGGTGATGACGCCACAAACCCCGCGGTATTCAGCATGAGTGCATCATCGGCGTGGGTAGCCACTTCGCGTGCGGCCATCACGCCATCAACATAGGACAGCGTCTTCAGCCGCGACGAGGGAGCATGCTCATTGCGTCGTATTGTGGAAACCATGAGCCGGCAAGGCTGGAACAGGTTGCTCGCCTCGAACCTATCCAGAGTGATGAGAAGTCCGGGTGCGTTGCCCTCCCCGGCAAGGCCGCGTCCGCTCACGCCACGGCTGAGCGTGATGCGCAAGGCCTCCATCTGGCTCCCGCTGCTTTGCAAAACATTTGCAACACCTGCCTGCACGTTTTCAATGTCATAAGGAATGCCAAGTTCAAGCGCGGCGCGCTGCATGCGGGCCAGATGGCCAGCCAGCCACAGGGGTTTGCCGTTCATGACTGCTACGGTCTCAAAGACGCCGTCGCCGAGCAGCAGGCCCCGGTCATGGGCATCGATCTGCACGGCACCACCGGAAAACACGCCGTTGAACCACACAACGCTCAATTCACCACCTCCAGAAAATTGCGCAGCATCGTGTGGCCGTGCTCGGTCAGAATGGACTCAGGATGAAACTGCACCCCGAATGTGGGGTGCGTCCGATGCTGCAGCCCCATGATTTCACCATTGTCACTGCGCGCCGTGATGTCCAGCATCGCATCCATGCCGAGGCCTTCGACAATGAGCGAATGATAGCGACCCGCGTTGAACCGGTTGGGAATGTCCTTGAAAATACCCGTCCCATCGTGAATGATTTCCGATGCCTCGCCATGCATGGGCCGCTTGGCCCGCACCACCTGGCCGCCAAACACTTCGCCTATGCACTGGTGGCCAAGGCACACGCCGAGAATGGGCAACTGGCCTGAATATTTCGCGATGATGGCAAGCGAGGAGCCCGCCTCGCGGGGGCTGCACGGCCCCGGCGAGATAACGATGGCCTTTGCCGCAAGCCGTTCCAAATCCACATCATCATTGCGCCTGACCACCACGCTTTCACCCAGTTCCTCAAAATAGCGGGCAATGTTGTAGACAAAACTGTCATAGTTATCGATGATCAGGATCATGGCGCAATCGCCTCTATGATGCGTGTGACCTTGGTCAGGGTTTCTTCGTATTCAGCCGCAGGTTCCGACCGCGCTGTGATGCCGCCACCGCCCTGGAACCTCGCGGTGCCTTGCGAAAACATCGCGGTGCGGATGGCAATGTTGAGGTCGACCCGGCCATTGAACCCGAAATAGCCAATTGACCCACAGTAAACGCCACGCGGTTGGCGCTCGATTTCGGCAATCACTTCCATGGCACGGATCTTGGGCGCACCAGTGATTGAACCACCTGGAAACGTTGCCGCAACGAGATCGCCCACCGTCCGGTCATGCTTCAATTCTCCAGTGACAACCGACGTCAAATGATGCACCGAGGCATAACTTTCGAGCCCGCAAAGCACCGGCACCCGCACGGTTCCGGGCGCGCACACCCGGCTCAGGTCATTGCGCAAAAGGTCGACGATCATCACGTTCTCGGCCCGGTCCTTGCGGCTGGACACCAGTTCGGCCACAAGGCTTGCATCCCTTGCCGGATCGCTGTCGCGCCGCCGGGTTCCCTTGATGGGCCGCGCTTCTACCACGCCTCCGTCAAGGCTCAGCAACCGTTCCGGCGAACTCGACGCAATCTGCACATCGCCATAGTCAAGGAACGAAGAAAATGTTGCGGGGTTTGCGCTGCGCAGGTGCCTGTAGAAGGCCAAGGCGTCAAAGCCGGATGGTATGGGCGCACTGAAGCACTGGGAAATATTGGCCTGGAAAATGTCGCCCGCCAGAATGTATTCAACCGTGCGCGCCACCGCCGCTTCATATTCCGCTCTGGTGAAATTGGACGACCAGTTTTCAATTGTCCCGCTGCCCAGCGTCACAGGTTTCACTTTCAGCAACTCTTCCAGCGCATCGGCGCGTTCGACATCGCGGGTGGAAATGATCCACGCCCGCTCCTGCAAATGGTCAAAGGCTATGCCCACATCATAGTGATGCAGCATCAGGTCCGGACACAGGGGGGAAAATTGCGGCAGCCGCGTCTGCGGTTCAAGGCTGCGGCCAAAATCATAGGCAATGTAGCCCGCCATGCCGCCCTGGAACGGCGGCAATCCGGCAATCAGCGGCTGGCGGTTTTCATTCAGGATCCGGTCCAGCAGGGCAAGTGGTGCCTCGTGCTGGACAACGTCGTCCCAGGTCACGACGCCATTTTCCACTTTCAGGGTATCCGTCGGATTGCATGCCAAAAACGAGTAGCGTCCCAGTTTTTCAGCCCGCATGGTACTCTCAAACAGGGTGAGGTGCCGTTGCCCGCGCAGCCGCATGGCAAGCTGCAAGGGTTCGAAATAGACGATCTCGCGGGGTTTGGGTTGGGCGTGTTTCATGGCGTTCCCGTGATATAAGACTGGCAGCCCATAACGTCCAAGACTATTCCTTTGGCATGAATTTTGATTCCCCCCACATTGCCGACGTGCTGCTTCCCTTGGCGCTCGACGGCCCCTATTCCTACCGCATCCCGCCGGGTTTGGCGGTTGGTGCAGGCGACTATGTGAATGTGCCGCTGGGTCCGCGCAGCCTGATCGGCGTCGTCTGGGCCATGAAAACGCAAGCACCCGAAGGTACCAGGTTGCGCGACGTGGCGCTGCGTTACGACATGCCGCCGATGACTGACACCCACCGCAAATTCGTGGACTGGCTGGCCGATTATTATGTGGAGCCCAAGGGCAATGTGCTGCGCATGGTGCTGCGCTGCCCCGGCGCGTTCGAGGAGGCCAAGGGCCAGATCGCTTACCGGGCATCGGGCCACTCGCCCAAACGCCAAACCGCCCAGCGCCAGCGCGTTCTCGAAATCGCCGCTGAAGGTTTTGCCATGAGGGGGAGTGAATTGGCCCAGGCTGCAGGGGTTGGAACCTCCGTCGTCAAGGCCCTGGTCAAGGATGGCGCGCTGGAAGCGGTGGCCCTTCCTGCCCTCAAGGCCTTCAGGGAACCAGACCTTAATGCGGGCGGGCTCACCCTGTCGCGGCAGCAGACGGAGGCGGCCAGAGAATTGCGCGCCGCCGTAACCACCCGGTCGTCGAAAGTCATCCTGTTTGACGGCGTCACCGGTTCCGGCAAGACGGAAGTTTACTTTGAAGCCATGGCAGCGGCCCTGGCGGCGGGTCACCAGGTTTTGCTGCTGCTGCCGGAAATCGCACTGACCGCCGGATTCATTTCCCGCGTTGAAAGCCGCTTTGCCTGCGAGCCCGCCCAGTGGCACTCCGACATGCGGCCCCACGAACGCGAACGCGTCTGGCGCGGTGTCGCATCGGGTGAGGCAAAAATCGTCGTCGGCGCACGCTCAGCACTGTTCCTGCCGTGGAAAAAGCTCGGCCTCATCGTCGTCGATGAGGAACACGAGAATGCCTACAAGCAGGATGAAGGTGTGCCCTACCATGCCCGCGACATGGCCGTGCTTTATGGGTCCATCGGCAAGTTTCCCGTCATTCTGTCATCGGCAACGCCGTCGCTTGAATCTCTGGTTAATGCCGATCGCGGCCGCTATGCCCATGTCAAGCTGGTGGACAGGCATGGCCGTGCCGAACTTCCCGAGATCAACCTGATCGACATGCGAACAACCGCGCTCGAAACCGGCGCCTGGCTTTCAACCCCGCTCATTGAAAACATTACGGCGACTTTGGCGGCGGGTGACCAGGCCCTGCTGTTTCTCAACCGCCGCGGTTATGCGCCGGTTACCGTATGCCGCGCCTGCGGCCACCGCATGGACTGCCCCAACTGTGCAGCCTCCCTGGTGGAGCACCGCTTCCGTCGCCAGCTCATGTGCCACCACTGCGGCCACCATGAACCCATCCCCAAGGCCTGTCCTTCCTGTGGGGCCGAGGACAAGCTCGTACCCTGCGGCCCCGGCATTGAGCGATTGGCCGAAGAAGCGGCCCGGCGCTTTCCACAGGCGCGCATCGCCATTCTCTCCAGTGACCTGTCGCGTGGCGTCTACCTCCGCGATGTCATCCGCGATGTGACCCGTGGCGACTATGACCTGATCATCGGTACCCAGCTGGTGGCCAAGGGTCATCATTTTCCCCATCTCACGTTCGTTGGCGTGGTCGATGCCGACCTCGCACTTGAATCCTCCGATCCGCGCGGCGGCGAACGCACCTGGGCCCTGATGGCGCAAGTGGCCGGACGCGCCGGGCGTGGCGAAAAGCCGGGCCGGGCCCTGGTCCAGACCCATGTGCCCGAACACCCGCTGATGCAGGCCCTGAAAAAAGCTGACCGCGAGGGTTACCTCAACCAGGAAAAGGCCATCCGGGAAATTGCCAGCCTGCCACCTTATGGCAGGCTGGCGGCCGTAATCGTTTCAGGTGCCGATGCCCATGAAACCGAACGCTTCGTGCGTCTCGTGGCGCGGGCCGCACCCAGCGGTGAAGCGGTGACCATTCTGGGGCCGGCTCCTGCTCCTATCCATGTGGTGCGCGGCCGTCACCGCTGGCGCCTGCTGGTCAAGGCCCCGCGCGAGGTGAATCTGCAGGCGTTCCTGCGCTCATGGCTGAAAGACATCAAGCCCAAGGGCTCGCTGCGGCTTGACGTTGATGTCGACCCTTATAATT